>JBCDBE010000025.1:0-34443 GCA_039184365.1 Bacteroidota bacterium
GTTTATAGGCTTAGGATTTTTAGCTGGATTTAATTATTTCCTTTTTTAGGTCTGGTTCCTGTCCTAGCACCTTTATTACCAGCTACTCCAGAACGCCCTTTGTTAGAACCGGAGCCGCCTGAGGAGTTTTTTCCTTTGCTTCCTGAGGAATTTCCGGAGTTATTCTTTTTGGCCATATCGGATTTATTTATTTAAAATTATAAAAATTAATCTTCGGTCTTGACGGAATTTGGAATTAGCGCCTTTAAATCCTCCAACGAATTGGCCTCCTCAATTTTCTTGTCTTTTCGCCAGCGCAATATCCTTGGAAAACGGGTAGCCACGCCGCTTTTATGTCTTTTGGAAAGGGCAATCCCCTCAAAGGCAATTTCAAAGACATGATATGGGGTAACACTGCGTACCGGACCAAAGCGTTCTAAAGTGTTTTTCTTGATCCAAGCATCCACTTCCCGAAATTCAGCATCGGTCAATCCGGAATAGGCTTTTGCAAAGGTGACCAGTTCTTGTTCACCCTTCTCATTTTGTTTCCATAGGGCAAAAGTATAATCGGTAAACAAATTGCTTCTTCGTCCATGTCCCCGCATGGCGTAGGTCAAAACGGCATCGATGGTCAAGGGATCCACTTTCCATTTCCACCAATCCCCTTTTTTTCGCCCAACTTGATAAGGGGAATCCAGTTTTTTCAGCATTAGCCCTTCGCTTCTTTTTTCCCGTGAACTTTGTCTTTCTTGGGCTACCTCATCCCAAGAATTAAATTGCATGCGCTCTGAAAGCAATAGGGGTATATCGGACATTTCGAATGAAGGTGAGAAATCTCGATTTTTAGATTTCTCGTCGCTGTGCTCGCTCGAAATGACAATTTTATTGTGTAATTTTTCCAAAAACTCCCTTCGCTCTACAAATGATCTGTTCCGAATATCCTTTCCTTCCCACTCCAACAAATCATAGGCTTTAAGAATAACGGGTGTTTTCTCCAATAGTTTTTTTGAAACTGTTTTTCTTCCAATTCGTGTTTGTAAATCATTGAAGGTTCCGATTTCTCCAAGGGGATATGGTAGTATTTCCCCATCCAATACGGTACCGTTTGGAATTGTTCCAATAAATTTTTGAAATTCAGGATATTTATCAGTGACCAATTCCTCGCCGCGGCTCCAAACAAACAATTCATTGTTTCGGAGAATCACTTGAGCTCGAATACCATCCCATTTGTGTTCAACGGACCAGGCCTTGACGTGTTCCAGATTTTCCACCGTATCCTCTAGGGCATAGGCAAGATAGAAAGGATAAGGCTTCGAAAGAAAATCACTTTCCTTTTCTTCCAAAACCAAATCTTGAAATGAAATGGAATTGGGGTCCCAATTCCCCATGAGTTTGTATGCTAAAATATCTTCATCAATGGCTGTAGCCTTTGAAAGGGCCTTGGTCATCAACTTTTGACTCACTCCTATGCGAAATCCCCCGGTAATCAACTTTGTAAAAACGAAACGACCGTAATAGTCCAATCGGGTCCAATTTTCGAAGAGATATCCTTTTTTATCCTTATCCGATTGCTTTTTTAGCCATATCATTTCTTTTAAAAATTGGGTCAACGATTTGTTGGTCGAGTTTTCGTCCTCTGGGACAACTAGGGCAATAGTCTCCGCTAGGTCACCAACAATATGATAGCTTTCCTCAAAAAGCCAAAGGGGAATGTGGGCCAATTCCGAAGCCCATTCTCGAAGTAAGGTGGTATTTACAGGCCTTGGCGGCCTACGGTGGGATAGAATAGCTATGGTCCAAACTTTATCCTCTTCTGACGCGCTTGAAAAGTAATGCGCCAAGGCGTTGACTTTAACATTGGTTTTGTTGGTACTATCCAATGTCTTGATAAGTTGTGAAAACCGCTTCATGCTGAATCGACTTTTTCAGTTACGGCATTTACCTCGCCATTTTCACCCTCGAACTGAGTACTTTCCGTACGGGCATCGTAGCCTAGAGACCTCAAATACTTGGAAAAAATATCGGTGTATCCATGGGTACAAATAATTCTTTCGGCCCCAGTGTCCTTTATTGCTTTTAGGAGTCCAGGCCAATCGCAGTGATCGCTGAGCACAAAACCTTTATCAATGGCCCGCCTTCGGCGCGCACCGCGAAAGGCCATCCAACCACTTGCAGTAGCTGTTACAAAGGGGGTCATTTTACGTATCCATGTGCTCCCGTGTGCAGAAGGTGGAGCAATAACGATATTTCCCAAAAGATCCTCTTTTTTGGTTTCCCTGGTAATCAACTCAGTTTTGGGAAAATTCGTCAAAGGTCTTAGCACCTTGGTCATGTTCTCTACGGCACCATGGGTATATATTTTTCCAATAGAGGGGTCTAGATGTTTTAAAAGACGTTGGGCTTTTCCCAATGAATATCCGAAAAGAACGGAAGTTTGTCCGTTGGCCTGATTTTCGGCCCACCAGTTGTTGATATCGGTGATTACCTCTTGCTGTGGTCTCCATAGGAACGCTGGAAGACCAAACGTACATTCCGTGATAAAGGTGTGGCATTTTATGGATTCATATGGGGTAGCCAGACCATCGTCCTCAATTTTGTAATCACCCGTAAACACCCAAATCTCTCCTTTGTTTTCCACACGAATTTGTGAGGATCCAATGATATGTCCAGCTGGGTGGAGACTGAACGTAACGCCATTGATGGTAAACGATTCTCCCCATTCTTTTCCTGATATAGTAATATCTCCCAAACGATGTTTTACAATAGGGACGTTGCGATGGTGGGTAATGTAATGTTGATGTCCCCATCGACTGTGGTCGGCATGTCCATGGGAGATAATGGCTTTGTTGACCGGGCGCCATGGATCGAGGTACACATCGGCTGCTTCACAGTAAATGCCTTTATCCGTAAATTCCAATAGCGGTCTTTTCATAGCCCGATGAAATTACAAATTTCTTTTGGGCCTTGTTTAGGATGGTTTTTTTGAGGTACCTATATTTGCCAAACAAAATGCTACACTATGCCCATTGTTGACCTTTACGAATACAGTGACCAAAAACACAATCTCGCCCATTTTGCCACATTGGCCAGTTTGGCCGCCGTGGATGGTGAAATCAGTGAAAGGGAGAAACTGATTTTGGACAAATTTGCCTTTAAATTGAATATTACCGATGAAGAATATGAGGAGGTGATGAAGAAGGAGAACAAATACCCCATCCAGACCCCAAAAAGTGGGGAGCGAAGGTTAAAGCGTTTATTTGAATTCTTTCAGATGGCCTTGGCCGACCATTCTTTTGATGAGGGCCATAAAGATTTAATTGAGCGTTATGCCGTAGGTTTAGGATTTCCCGTTGATGTTGCTGAGAAGATGGTTCAAAAATCAGTGGATATATTTAAGGGGAAAATTGACTTTGAGGATTACCAGTACTTAATGGAAAAATAAATTTTTAGTGATACTTCGCTAAAAACTCCTGTAGTTTTGAAACCATATTTTTACTTCCACAAAAGAAGGGTACCCTTTGATGCAGTTCTGTTGGTTGAATGTCCAAAATCCGATTTTTGCCTCCAATAGCCATCCCCCCAGCTTGTTCGGCCAAAAAGGCCATGGGGTTGCACTCGTACAACAAACGTAACTTTCCATTGCCTGTAACACTGCTTTTGGGATACATATAAATACCCCCCTTAATCATATTACGGTGAAAATCGGAGACCAAAGAACCAATATACCTTGAGGTATAGGGACGGTCCCCTTCTTCCATTTGACAATACTTAATATAATCTTTGACCCCCTGATGAAAGTGTACATAGTTGCCTTCATTCACGGAATAAATCTTTCCATCTGCTGGAAACTGCATGTTTGGATTTGAGAGATAAAAAGTTCCAATGGCTGGGTTTAAGGTAAATCCGTTAACACCATTTCCCGTGGTGTAGACCAACATGGTAGAGGTTCCATAGACCACATAACCCGCAGCTACCTGTTGGTGGCCCGGTTGAAGGAAGTCTTCTAAGGTTACAGGCGTTCCGGTAGAGGTAATTCTTCTGTAAATTGAAAAAATGGTTCCCACGGAAACATTGACATCAATATTGGAAGAACCATCCAAGGGGTCAATAAGGACCACATATTTGTTCTGATGGTTTTCATCCTGACTGTTAATGGTAATAAAACTGTCTTCCTCTTCAGAAGCTATGCCACATACAATCTCACGGTTCTTTAAGGTCTGAATGAACTTTTCATTGGCAAGGACATCCAATTTCTTCTGGTCTTCACCCTGAACATTGGTATCACCGGCGTCCCCTAAAATATCGACCAATCCGGCTTTATTCACCTCATGGTTAACGACTTTTGCAGCTAATCGAATGGCGTTGATAAGTTTGGAAAGTTCCCCTGTGGAGTACTGAAAATCGGTTTGGTTTTCAATGATGAACTCGCCTAAGGTCTTGTTTTTTGATTGCATTGAAGGTAGCCATTTGGTCTGTGGCAAAGGTCGTGTTTTTTGTTTTACTACAACGTTTTCGAATGGGCTTTGTTGTTTCATTTTTTAATACACCTAAAATTTGGGTGTACGGCACAAACCCATTGGAATTCGTTGCATTTATAAACAACAGTTTTATATTTTATAACAAAGTGTTTTATTTGCAACAATATGGAAATACAAATCAGGGATGCCCAAAAATCAGATATGCCCCGTGTCCATGGATTAATCAAGGAATTGGCGGTTTTTGAAAATGAGCCTGAGGCCGTTAAGGTGACCATAGCTGACCTTGAGAAAGACGGCTTTGGGGAAAACCCGTTATTTCATTGTTTTGTAGCAGAGGTTCAGAGCAAAATCGTTGGTATCGCTTTAATTTATCCAAGATATTCCACATGGAGCGGTCCTGTGGTGCATTTGGAAGATTTGATCGTTACCGGATCCATGCGAGGCAAAGGGGTGGGTTCAAAACTACTTGAAGAAGTAGTCAAATATGGCAAAAAACAGGGGGTGAGAAGAATAAGCTGGGAAGTATTGGATTGGAATGAACCTGCCATCCGATTTTATGAGAACAATGGAGCGAAGGTTTTGCGGGATTGGGACGTAGTGCAGCTCAATGAAGAAGGAATAAAAACGTTTTTAAATCAATGAGAATTTTCAAATTTGGAGGGGCATCGGTAAAAGATGCGAATGGCGTAAAGAACGTGGTCAAAGTACTTCAAGAGGTCGGTCATGAAAATACCTTAATGGTGGTATCGGCCATGGGTAAGACCACGAATGCCATGGAAAAGGTGGTGGACGCGTATTTCAAAGACAAAATGCGGCTTGATGAAAGAATCCAAACAGTAGCTGAGTACCACGAGGCCATCATCAATGAACTGTTTGAGGCCCAAAACCACCCAATCCACCAAAGGCTTAATAAACTGATAGAGGAATTTCGTGGATTTCTATTGTGGAACAAATCTCCTAAATATGCTTTTGTGTATGATCAGGTAGTCGGATATGGGGAGCTGATTTCTAGCTCCATTGTCAGTGCCTATCTATCCGAAGTTGGTCTTGAAAACAACTGGTTGGATGTTCGTGAACTCCTAAAGACGGACAATGCTTATCGTGATGCCAAGATAAACTGGACAACCACAGAAGATTTGGTAAAATCGTCGGTTGACATCAAAAAACTGAATATTACCCAAGGATTTCTGGGGAGTGATGAGAATAATTTTACCACAACCCTTGGTCGTGAAGGTTCAGATTATACGGCAGCAATTTTGGGGTACTGTTTGGATGTCCATTCCGTAACTATTTGGAAGGATGTACCTGGGGTTTTGAATGCCGATCCACGGCATTTTGAAGAAACCCAAAAATTGGAACAGATCAGTTATCGTGAAGCTATCGAATTGGCATTTTATGGGGCTTCCGTAATTCACCCCAAAACCTTACAACCCTTGCAACGAAGGGAGATTCCGCTACATGTGAAGTCTTTTCTTCAACCTTTGGAAAAAGGGACCACGGTGGGCAAGGGAAAGAAGATTGTGCCGGAGGTTCCTTGTTTTATCGTGAAAAAAGACCAAGTTCTTTTAAAACTATCGTCTTTGGACTTCTCTTTTATCGTGGAAGACAACATTAGTGCTCTTTTTAAACTGTTCCATGACCATCGATTAAAAGTGGATTTAATTCAGAATTCGGCCATTAGTTTTTCGGTTTGTCTGGACAATACATTTGGAGGACTACGGACCCTATTGCCCGAACTTGAAAAGCGTTTTAAAGTTACCTGTCACAAAGATGTCTCGCTCTATACCATTCGCCATTTTAATGAGCAAGCGGTGGAATCCATTTTGAATGGATATGATGTGTTGGTGGAGCAAAGGGGTAAGGTGACCGTACAATTGGTGGTCAAGTGAATTTTCTGTTGATGTCACTACGGCTATTTTTCTATATTTACTATTACTAAATCAATCAAATGGGGCTGGTTTCTGCGAAAGAGGTTGCCAAGGTCGTCCACCTGGATAAATATGGAGTGTTCGGCACGTTTGTCGGTTGGTTACTGATGCAGATTACCCGTATTTCCAACTTGAACCGATTCTATATTTTAAATGAAAATTTAGAGGGCCCCCAGTTTTGTGATGCTATTCTAGAGCATTATGAGATTGATTTTGATTTGGTCCACGAAGAGTTAAAGCGACTTCCGAAAGATGGCCCCTTCATTACTATTTCAAATCATCCCTTGGGCGGAATTGATGGGGTTTTGTTGTTGAAATTGATGCTTGAGAAACGCTCCGACTTTAAAATAGTTGCCAATTTTTTATTGCACCGTATTGCTCCGTTGAAGCCTTACATTATGCCTGTCAATCCTTTTGAAAGCCATAAGGATGCAAAAAGCAGCGTTGCAGGTTTTAAAGCAGCATTACAGCATTTAAGGGACGGTCATCCCTTGGGTATTTTTCCAGCTGGTGAAGTATCCACCTATCGCGATGGAAAATTGGTAGTGGATCGCCCTTGGGAAGAAGCTGCCTTGAAATTGATACGAAAAGCTGAGGTTCCCGTGGTTCCCATTTACTTTCATGCCAGAAATAGCCGGCTTTTTTATCGCTTGTCAAGAATTAATGATGTATTTCGCACGGCGAAATTGCCCTCAGAATTGACCACGCAAAGCAGGCGCCCAATTAAGGTGAGAATTGGACAGCCCATTTCCGTGAAGACACAGCAGGGGGAAGGGACTTTGGAAGATTTTACCGAGCTACTCCGGAAGAAGACCTATCTCTTGGCCAATGTTTTTGAAAAAGAACGACTTATAGACAAGGTGCCTACGAGCTTAAAAATTCCTAAAGCCCCCAAAAAGATTGCCTCAGCAGTGCGGCCTGAGGTTTTACAGGGAGAAATTGAAAAACTTAGGGAAAAAGGCCTACGCTTATTACAAAGTAAGAATTATGAGGTATATCTGGCCCAAGAGAGTGATATGCCCTTTTTGCTAAAGGAAATAGGTCGACAACGTGAGGTTACTTTTCGTGAAGTCGGAGAGGGTACGAACAATCCTATTGACTTGGATAAATTCGATTCGTATTACCATCATCTATTCCTTTGGGATGATAATGACAAGGCTATTGTAGGCGCCTATAGAATGGGACTTGGATCCGAAATTTTTAAGGATTATGGCATTGATGGATTTTACCTGCAGGATCTGTTTGGTTTTGAACCCGAACTGCATGGTATGATGTCCAAATCCATTGAAATGGGCCGTGCTTATATCGTAAAGGAGTATCAACAGAAACCCATGCCATTGTTCTTACTTTGGAAAGGTATCGTTCATACTACCCTAAGACATCCTGAACACAAATACCTTATTGGTGGCGTTAGTATCAGCAATCAATTCTCCAACTTTTCAAAGTCGTTGATGATTGAGTTCATGAAATCCAATTATTGGGATCCCTACGTGGCCCAGTATGTTCGTCCCAAGAAAGAATTTAAGGTCAAGCTAAAGGATGCGGACAAGGAATTCATTTTTGATGAGACCGAGGCTGATCTCAATAAATTTGATCGCTTGATCGATGAGGTGGAACCAGGAAGTTTACGCCTTCCCGTGCTTATAAAAAAGTATATTAAACAGAATGCCAAAGTGGTGGCCTTTAACGTTGATCCGCTATTCAATAATTCCGTTGACGGGTTAATGTATATTAAAATTGCAGACCTTCCGGAGAGTACGGTAAAACCGGTAATGGAAGAATTTCAGGCGGAGTTGGAAAGGAAACTCACAGAGCAACAATCTAATTCACCAACTCCTCTTTAATAAATGTCTCACAAAATTCTTTGATTTCATTGCGGGCCTGAAGGAAAGCTTGATGTTTCACCTCTTCTGTTCCTTCAACCTTTGAAGGGTCAAAGAAATTATGGTGTAGGCGTTGTGCGTTTTTTGCTGGGATGAATGGACAGTTTTCTTTGGCATGGTCACAGACCGTAATGATAAAATCCCACTCCATCCCCCCATATTCATCAACATGATTGGAGGTATGATGGGAGATATCAATACCGTCTTCCTTCATTATGGAAACAGCACCTGGGTTTAGTCCATGGGTTTCGATACCAGCACTATAGATTTTGGCCAACTCATTTTGGTAGTGGTTCAGGTAGCCATGTGCCATTTGACTCCTGCATGAATTGCCTGTACAAAGCACTAAAACATTTTTCATCGTTCAATTTTATGCTATTCCAACTTTTTTACTGCGCCTTTCAAACAACAGATTGTCCTTCCAAATGCCTCGGCTGGTTTTACCCACGCGTTCCCGTTTCCCTAAAAACCGAAAACCTACTTTTTCATGCAATCGAATACTCGCGTCATTTTCTGGGAAAATACCCGATTGAAGTGTCCAATATCCCTCATTTTCACTCGCTTCGATGAGTTTTTCCATAAGTTTCCCACCTATTCCTTTTCCACGTGCCTCCCTAGAAACATAAACACTGACTTCGGCAACGCCTCCGTACACACACCTACTACTAACAGGACTTAATGCGGTCCATCCTAAAAGGATTCCTTTGTCTTCCGCAATCAATCGGCCGATTTTAAGGTGGGCCTCGTTCCAGTTTTGATAGTTTGGCACTTTCGTTTCAAAAGTGGCAAAACCCGTAGCGATTCCTTCCTTATAGATTTTTGCCACTTGTTCCCAATCTTCCGGAATCATGCTTCGAATCTTCATATGCTGTGCTTAACAACAACCACTTCCGGGAGCACATGAACCATTGACTTCCCTGATAGTGGCCTCGGCAACTACGCCACATGCTTCCTTTGCCTTGCAATCCGTTTTTCTTGAGGCAAGTTTAAGGATAATCTTTTGTTCGTTGTATACGTAATCGTTAACAAAAAGTTGCGCCGTGTGAAAACTATCATTGCTATATTCAAACTTTACCTCGGTAGCGGTATCCATTGGTTTTATGCGGTTTACCTTGTTCAGAATGCCCAGGGCTTTGAAAGCCTTCATAAACGTTGTTTTCCCTTTTTCTTTTGGGCTTTCCCAAAGTTGTATGACAGTCTCCTTCCAAAAATCGGCTCCGGCGCCACAGTCTACGGTATCCACGGTGACGTTCTTGACCTCGGTAATGTGATAATTGGCACCAACAAAGTGCCCTGGCCGGTATTCAAATAACAGTTCCTTGTTTTTATGGACGTTCAATAGTTCTAAAAATTCTTTGGTCTGCATGATTAACAACAATTTTGATGAATGACGGAGAAAAAGGAATTGAAAAATTGTTGTAGTTCCACCCATTTTTCCCGATTGATACAATAGCAAAGGTTTTTACCTTCAAAAGTCCCCTCCAGTAGCCCCACTTTTTTGATTTCGTTGAGGTGTTGGGAAATAGTGGGTTGGGCCAAACCAATTTCTTCCACTAAATCCGTACAGATACAACCTTCCTGTTTACTGATATACTCTAAAATGGCAACCCGTGCAGGATGTGCCATTACTTTGGCCGCCTTGGCGAGTTCATTATGCCTGGGGGAGAAGATATGTGTTTTGGATATACCCATTATAAATTTAATATTGCAATATTACGATTATATTATGAAATAAAAAAGGTCAGCGTAAAAACTGGCCTTTTATTGATTATAAACTCTTAAACCAATCCTGGAAATAACTACCTAATATCGGTATTTCTTTTTCTTTACCTCCAACAGAATAAATTAAGCTCATTAGCCATAATACAAACACCCCCATCGAGGCTATCCAGCCAATAACGGGTATGAAAGAAAGAATTATTCCCAGAAGGGCCAACCCAAGAACTTGTCTAATGTAAAAAGATGCCAATTCCTTTTTAGGACTATTCATTACCAACGCGATGATCCAACCGATAATTGTTATGTGGGCAATTATTGCAATATTCTTTCCAGCGTCAGGATTGTCACTGCTAAAAACTTCCTTTACATCTTCTTTAAAATCACTTGCTGCCTCTTTGGCATCTTCAGCCGCATCTTTAGCGGCCTCTTTGGCCTTGTCAAAGGCTTCTTCGGCCTTATCGCCTAAGTCTTTGTTGTTTTCGGACATGATTTTTAATTTGATTGGTTAACACCCCTAAATGTAAAAAATAAATCCTTAGCTAAAGAAAGGCTTTATCAACAGGCTCCCAAAGCTCTATTTTGTTGCCTTCTGGGTCTAGAATCCATCCAAATTTTCCGTAATCGTATTCTTCAACTTCCCCCACGATGGTCACCCCTTCTTTTTTCAGTTCCGTCAATAATTCCTTTAGATTTTCTACGCGGAAGTTCATCATGAATTGCTTTTCACTGGGATTAAAATAAATGGTATCATCTTTAAAAGGACTCCATTGCGTCATGCAATCATTTCCTTCTTTATCTTTCCACCAAAAGCTCCAGCCGTATTGGTCCGTTGGAATCCCCAAATGGGTTTTGTACCAGTTTTTAATGGCATCTGGATCTTTTGTTTTGAAGAAAAACCCGCCCAGTCCTGTTACTCTTTTTTTCATTTTATCCTGTTTTAATTATCCTCATTTTTCGTCCCCTAGGGAACCAATCCTGGCTTGCTTAATCCCTTAGGATTCTTCCAGTTTAGAGTCCAGCCTTCCTTTGAAATCGTATTATGTTGATTTGTTTATTGGGAAAGCGGAATTGCAGTACTGGTTGGCAATGGTCTGTAGTTGATTTAATACCTCTATTGTTTTGGGGTAATTAGTCCAATAAGATTGCCCGCCACGTCTTTAAACCAGGCAAACTCCCTTCCATCAGGCAATTTAACGGGACGTACAAATACCTCTCCGCCGAATGATTCAATCGCTTTTAAATCGGATACAAGGGAATCAGTTTCAATGTAAATGGTGACATAATTTTGCGGATCCTCCGGTCCCAATGCACTGATATGTCCGCTTAACGCATCTTCTTTCCCCGCGTTAATTGTGGCAAAATTGCCTTGTTTCGTCAACTTCCAATTAAAAACCGCTTTATAAAAGTTGGATGTTTTATCAAGATTACTGCAGCCTATTTCAAAGTGTACCACTGTTCTTTTCATGGGTATTGAATTGACACCACCGCGGTGCTATCTTTTAATGTTTTTTTCATAGAGCGCAATCCATTCATCAGCCGACATTTTTTGGCAGAGTTGCCCAATCAATTCATAAGGTAATTGTTCCACTTTTTTAAAGCGAATACAACTTTTGCCCATATCTAATTTGGTGCTCACATATTTTGGATACTCAGCTACGAACCAATCCAATAGTTTTTTGTCCGCATAGATGCCCGAATGGTACAAGGCAATAAAGTTCTTCTGCGAGGCAATATTGATAAAAGGCAATGGTACTTTGGGGTCGCAATGATACCCTGCGGGATATTTGGAATGCGGTACATAGTAAGCTATCATTTTATAGCCAATGCCCTCTTGGAACCCTTTTGGTAAATTATCTCGAACCGTTTCCCTTAATTTTGAAATGGAAGCTATCCGTTCCGCAGGCACTTTAGAAATGTATTCGTCTACTGTTTTGGCGTCAATGGTCATGGTCCTTTTATTTACGTTGTAAAATGAGCGAGGAAATCAGCGATATGATAAGCCCAATGATAAAAACTATGGCAAACATAAAGAGGGCGGCTTGCCCACTGGTGAATTCAACCAGTTCGATGGTAGGATCCTTGGTTTTCATCATTTTGGCGTATTCTTCAAAAAAATCTGGATTGATAGCAGTAGTATAAATGTAATCTGCTATCGCAATTCCAATGGCAGTAAACATTGAGATAAGCAGGCCTACAACAAGCGCTTGTTTAAAACTTACTTTGCCCTTATTTTGCTTATCCCTAAAATGACGGATTCCAAAATACACAAATAATAGGGAAGCCACAATGGTTGCATAACCAAATGCTTCGTTTGTCGTAATATCAAAATATAATCCCGCTAAAAAAGCCGTAAAGCCGACCAATACTCCAAAGGCACCGAATCTAATCACTGATGTTTTCATATGAGGTGGTTTAAGGTTGGCACTAAGCTATGGAACCCCTTAATATTGGGGCTCATACTAAAGTACTAAAATGATGGTACTTTAGTTGGAAACCTGCTTATCCAACAATAATTTGAAGCTCCTTGGCTTTTTGAATGGCCTGGGTTCGGCGTTTGGCATTTAACTTCACCAGTAGGCTGGAGACGTGGGTTTTAATCGTACTTTCCGATAGATATAGTTTCTCTCCTATTTCTTTGTTGGAAAGTCCGTTGGAAATCTCAAGCAATACTTGATATTCCCGTTCACTGATACCAAGGTTCTTGATTTTTTTTGAATCAATTTTTGGCTCCTCTCGAGGATTGGATTTTACCCTATTCCTGTTGATGTAAAGTCCGATACCGAAAAAGACAAGGGCAATACCAGCAATAATAAGTTCAATGGATGTATCACCCATTAAAAATGCATATTCGCTAATCTGAAAAAGAACCAGTAGCAGTAGGATAAGTAAGGAAAAAACGAAAATAGTTTTCTTCACGTCATAATTTAACAAAATTCGGCCTTAATCTTATCAACAATGACCTGTGCCAACTTTTGTTTGCTTTCTACTGTCCAACCGGCAACATGAGGGGTAAGCAAAACGTTTTCGGCTTTCCTCAAATACTTGAAAGGTTTGGGTTTGTTCATAAAGAAATCACTAAAATCAAAGGATTTCTTTTCATACTCTAGGACATCCAACCCCGCTCCAAGAATTTTTCCTGACTTTAAGCCCGTCACCAAGTCTTTGGTAACCACACATTTTCCCCGTGCCGTATTCAAGAACCAAAAGGGTTTTTGAAAGGCATTGATAAAGTCCATGTCAATCATAGCAAGGCTTTGCTCGTTCAGAGGCGTATGTAGGCTAATGACGTCCGACTTTTGTTGGAGCTCCAATATCCCCACTTGACGGGCATTTTCATCACCAACACCACCCACAATATCGTAGCAGATGATTTCTACATTAAAACCTTTAAGTTTTCGGGCAAAGGCCTTGCCCATATTTCCATAGCCGATAATGCCAACGGTTTTTCCATCCAATTCCATCCCGCGGTTTCCTTCGCGGTCCCATTTTCCTTTTCGCACCTCACGATGTGCTTTGGTCATATTATTTATCAAGGACAATACCATTCCCAGCGTATGTTCCCCTACGGCATTTCTGTTTCCTTCTGGTGCATTGGCCAAGAAAACCCCTTTTTCCCTGGCGTAACGAACGTCTATGTTTTCCAGTCCTGCCCCTACACGGCCAATAAATTTTAAGTTTGAGGCCTTTTCCAGAAACAGTTGGTCGATTGGGATTCGACTTCGAATGATTATACCCTCGTATTCCGGAATCATTTTCTCTATTTCCTCTTTTGAAGACCTATAATCTTCATGATTTTCAAAACCCAAACGGGCAAATTCCTCAATCAATAATGGATGATTGGTGTCTAAATGGAGAACCTTCATATTTTGGGATAATGGGTTTGGGTCATTTCATGATGCACTTGGCCGGTATGCGATGTTGATAATCTTTCAAAGAGCAGGAGATGCACTTCTTCACCGTCTTTTGTGGTGGGGCAATGTTCTATCCCTTTTGGCACAACAATGATTTCACCTTCTTTGACCACCTCTGTCCGATTTCGGAATTTCATGTACAGTGTACCTTTTAACACCTGAAATAGTTCATCTTCACTCTCGTGTGCGTGCCAAACAAATTCTCCCTGGATTTTGGCCAAAATCACCTGCATGTCGTCCACAATGGCGATTTGATGGGGATGCCACCGTTTTGAAAAAAGGCTGTGTTTTTCCTTGAGATTGATGGGTTTCATACTATTTTTTGTTTATGAGTTCGATTGCTTTTTCCAAAAGCTCATCTTTACCAGATTTAATTCCCGCTATGGTAGGATGTACTTCAATATCGGGAACGATACCTATTCGCTGTGTTTCTGAGCCATCGGGATAATGTACTCCTATACCGGAAATCATGGTTCTCATACCACCCGGAAGCGGTATGGCAGAAACATTGCCGTCAGCTGCTGCAGTAGTACTGCCTATGATGGTACATTTTGGGGAGGCCCTAAATGCCATCGCAGTATATTCCGCCTGGCTTTGTGATAGTTCATTTACCAGCACCACAAGCTTTCCTTTAAAGCGCTTTCTGCCAGGTTGTATTTTCAAGGGTCTTTCCAATAGAAATTCTCCGGGAGTTTTGTTATTGGCCACAGTAAAGCGCACAAAAGGGGTTGATTTTTCAACAAAAAAGCTTCCTAATGCAAAAGGAACAAAATATGAGGGATAGTTACGAATATCCATAACAATTCCCTTGGCGGCTAAAAAGTCCTCTTTAATAGTTCCAATATCAGCGGGTTTTATGTTTTTTAAGGTGATGTATGCAATGTCTTCATTTAACCACCAGTATGATTTGCCGTTGGGATCTTTCCTATACCATTTGTAGCGATTTTGGTTATCATCCCTATAAAGTTTGACTAGGTCTTTCTTTCGAACTCCTTCACTTTTATACGTTACGCTTGCACTGCTATCCGTTGATCGCAGTAATTCTTCACCAATATCCCTAAGTTTTGTTGGATGATTGGATGCTGGATAGTACTTTGCCCTTGCTTTTACTATTTCTTCAATAGGTCTGCCGTTAATGGCCAGAATAATATCCCCGATTTGGATTTTGGAAGCTTCTTGAAGTTCAGAATTGTAAAAATCCGAAACAACCGCTTTGTTTTCAATAAAACGCACATGAAAAGGTGGATAAAATTCACCTCTAATGTTGGAAATTGCGTTATTGCCCCCCCATAAATTGGCATGGGTGTCACCAATTTCCCCAATCAATTTCAATGTTGCGATTTCAAATTCCAATTCATCCTTGGCGTCAATAAATGCCGTGATATAAAGTGGTAGCACATCGGACCATTTCACATCGGTAAGATGTTTGTAAGGGAAATAATATTCAACCATGTTCCATAATCGGTAAAGGGTCAGAAGGCGAAAACCGGCATCCGGATAAGGGATGTCCCCATAACTTCTCTCGTTTTTGAATTTTGGATTTCCGACATTAGGAGCAAAATCAATGTAGTAATGGCTCCCTTGAAAACGGTTTTTTTGAATATGGGATAGTTGTTTTGAAATTCCTCTTGACAATTCATACTGTTTGAACCATTTGAAGTTTGGTCTTAAATACGCATTGGAATTAACGGGGGGACACTTCTCACAAGGTTCAACTTTTCCATAAGATGCTATCCAATTCAATAAGATGTGGTTTCTCACTTCTATGGTTTCAGCGTCCAAATATTTGGGAAGGAATCTGAACAATTCAAGATCCCAATTGTAATTACCCGTGGCAATAACGGGATGATGGTACTTTAGAAATCCCCAAATTCTTCCCAAAAGCTCTAAATCCGTTATTTTTCCTTCGTTTAAGTCCGCAAAAACCACGTTTGAACCCTGGGTTTTTGTTTTTTCCACTTCTTTCAAGGTCTGAATGTCCTTACCATCTATGGTCACCTTAAAACTGTCAAACCAAGCGGTACCCCTGCCTTGAAGAATGCCGGCGACATATATGGATTCCGTATCATGGTCATAAGGCAAGGTAATTTGGTACTTCTGCCAATCCCTGGTTCCCGAAATACCCCGGGATTGCATGTTGTCAAACTGCAATACCCCACCATTTCCATCCAGACGCATCAAAAGACCGACGAACCCATTGGTTACATTTTTAAGCCTCATATAGCCCTCTAAGGTTATTGCTTTTCCTTGGTATTTGGAGGGGATTTTGTAAGCAATACTTCCAAATGACGATTCTGAATCGGCTGTTATTTTTGAAGAGAATTTTCCTGAGTAAACAATGGTGGAGTCTTTGATTATTTGATAATCACCCCATTTCCTCCAATTCTTGGGCAAAGACTCTCCCTCGATGTTGGTTTCAAAGTTCAAATTAAATTTCCGAAGTTCATTTTGGCCAAAACTTTGGATAGAGATAAGCAGAAGTACGGGTAAGAATAAGAATTTCACAGTGGCAATTTATGCTTATAAATTAAAGGAACCGCCGTAGAATCGACGTTAATCAAATCACAAAATGCCATGCAATCCATCCGGGCTAAATACCTAAAATCATCTTGGCGATCCAAAAGTAAATTAGGATACCAAAAATATCATTGCTGGTCGTAATAAATGGTCCTGTGGCAATTGCGGGATCAATATTCCTTTTGTCCAAGAACAAGGGAATAAAGGTTCCTATCAATCCAGCTACCACGATAACTGCGACCAAAGAAAGTGAAATGGCCGAAGCGGTGTCAAATTCCCCTTTCCAGAACCAGGTAAATAGCAGGAGCAGGGCTGCTAATATCAGGCCGTTCAACAACGCCAAAAGCATTTCTTTCCAAAGGCGATTGCCAATGCTTCCCTTTAAGTCATCATTGGCCAAACCTTGTACAATGATGGCACTGGATTGTACTCCCACATTTCCTGCCATTGCGGCTATGAGCGGTGTGAAAAACAAAATCTCCGGGGCATTTTCCACGATGGTTTCAAAGCTACCCATAATGACTGCCGCTCCCAATCCGCCAAAGAGTCCCAAAATCAGCCATGGAAGACGGGCGCGTGTCAGGTCCCAAATACTATCATCGGCTTCCACATCTTGAGAGATACCGGCAGCTAACTGGTAGTCCCTTTCCGCCTCATCGCGTATCACATCCACAATATCATCGATAGTGATACGACCTACCAGTCGGCCAATTTCATCCACCACAGGAATGGCCTCCAAATCATATTTCGACATGATTTTGGCCACTTCCTCAGGTTTTTCGTTTACGTTTACAGAATCCACTTTTGGGATATATACCTCACGGATATGGGTTTCCGTAGAAACCGTAAGTAAATCCTTTAGTGACAATCTGCCCTTTAAAAGATCTTCATTATTCACCACATAAATGGAGTGGACCCTTGTCACATTTTCAGCCTGGGCACGCATTTCCTTTACACATCGGGTGACCGTCCAATTTTCATTGACCTTGACCAATTCCTTTGCCATTAGACCTCCAGCGGTATCCTCATCATACCGCAATAAGTCAACAATATGTCTTGCGTGTTCCCTATCCTCTATTTCTGAAATGACTTCCTGGACCATTTCCTTGGGAAGTTCCCCAATAATATCAGCTGCATCATCCGTATCCAATTCCTCAATTTCCCCAGCGATTTCCTTTGGGGAAAGATTGCTCAAAATAGCCTCGCGAACATCTTCGTCCAACTCGGTAAGGGCATCTGAAGTCTTTTCGCTATCCAGTAGTTTAATGAGATAGGTAGCCTGTTCTTCCTCCAACTCATTGGCAATCTCTGCTACATCAGCATAGTGGAGTTCTTTCATCAAAAGACGTAGGTCATTGTCTTTTTGACCTTCAATGAGCAATTCAATCTGCTCAATAAGTTCCTCTGTGAGTTTAAACGGCGTCATCTGAAATCATACATGTTAGTGCCACAAAATCGGCTACGCTGAGCTGTTCCGGTCGTTGGTCAAAGATAGCGTCTTCCTTAAGATTTGGGGATAGGTTAAGGGATTTCAGGCTATTTCTAATGGTTTTGCGCCTTTGATTGAAAGCAATCTTGACCACCTTGAAGAAGAGTTTTTCATCACATGCCAATTGATAATTGGTTTTTCGAGTTAACCTAAGTACTCCTGATTGCACCTTTGGAGGTGGGTCAAAAACCTGAGGGTGAACAGTAAACAAATATTCTGTCTTGTAAAACGCTTGGACAAGCACGGAAAGGATGCCGTATGTTTTGTTGCCATGGGGTTCGCAGATACGCGTTGCTACTTCTTTCTGGAACATCCCCGAAAATTCTGGAATTTGATACCGCCAGTCCAGCATTTTAAAAACAATCTGACTGGAAATATTGTAGGGGAAGTTACCAATTATGGCAAATTGGCGATTTCCATAGAGCTGGGATAAATCGAATTTTAAAAAATCGGATTCAATCACCTTAAGTCTATCATTATTCTCCAAAACTTTTGGATGTTCCAAGGGAAAACTGTGATTTAGGTATAAAATGGATTCCGTGTCCAAATCCATCACCGTTAAATCCAATCCCCGGAGCAATAAATATTTGGTTAGTATGCCTGTACCGGGACCTATTTCAAGAACTTGATCATATCGCTCCAAGGATAAGGTCTCGGCAATTTGCTGTGCAATTTTTTCGTCCTTTAGAAAGTGTTGCCCCAGGTGTTTTTTTGCTTTTACTTTAGGGCCTTTATACCCATTGCCTTTCATTTTATTTTTGAAATCCTTTTTTTCTTTGGCACTGGGCATGGGGCTGGTTTTTGATGCAAGGTAAAAATACCATTTTAAGAGGGGAACTTGTTTTGTTACCTACATGGATTACGGAACAAGTCATATTGATCATTGGTTGGACCGACCGTTTCTGGGGTTATTTATATAAACCCAAGCCTTAATTCCTGATTTCAATACAACGACTTTTCTGATATAGGCCGAGGTTTCATAAACATCGCAACTCAATAGTTCCTCTTTGGTAAGGGCATAGGCCATGCCTTCGACAAAATCGGTCTTCTTCTCTGATGGTCTGACGAGGTCGTATCTTTTGTAGACCACATTTTTGAAGTGTCTGAATTGCGGCAGAATATCGGGATGGCCCTCTAAAATTCGGCCGAACACATAACGCTGGACCTGAGGGTCCCGTAGGGTACCATATGTGAAAAGGTATTCCAATAGGCTAAGGAATTTGTCGACTTCCTATCCGTAACTTTGATTTTAAGGTCATCAAACCAAATTTTCTATATAGGCCCATGCTTTTGTTCCCGACTTTAATCTTACTTCAATCCTCATGTAGGCATAGGTGTCATAACGATCTAATTCATGGAGTTCAAAGTTGGACACCTTGAAAATAGTGCCTTTTACTTTATCGGTGTTTATTGGGGAAGGTTCAATCAATGGATATTTTCCTTGGACCTTTTTTTCAGAAATGCGATATCCTACCAGAATTCCACTTTTTCCTTTCAAGGTTCGCCCAAGAACGGTTTTCTGGATATCTTTGCTTTGTAAGCTGCCGTAGGAAAAAAGATATTGCGTAGCTCTCAAAGGGACTGCTCGTTTATGATTTCCAATTCGGTTCTAAAGGCCACAAACTTGTTGGGAAACAATTGGTTCCCCTCCCTTTGCATTTTTTCAGCATCTTCTTGATAGTACTTTTCCAAGATTTTTCTACTCTTGGTCTTGTATTGGATAGAATAGGTAGTACCTCCTGTTTCCTCTTCGATGATGACCTTACACATTTTGGCCCCCACAAATTTTTTGGTAGCCAACATATCAGGGATATGTTTTTTCATCATCCATTTCATCCATTCCTCATGAACGGAATCATCAATGTTTATGGTAACATTATAAATAAGCATGTTTGCAGTTTAATTCAATACCGTGGTTGGTTTGAAGTGCTGGTCTTCAATTAACTAAAAATGGGGGAGAAAAATTCTTAAAGTTCAATGATACTAATTAATTCAAAATATCACCTCTTAGTCTCCTGAAATTTTTTCTTGATTGGGGAAAGTAATAGCTGTCCTGGTAGTTGTAAATTATTTTCTCATAATGGTATTTGGCCTTTTCGGTATCGGAAAGCTTATTTTCGTAAAGCTGTGCCAATGCAAAGTGTGCATCGTCCGCCAATATATCCTCGCCATAAAACTCAACTATTTTTTGATAGTTCAGTTGGGCCTTTGTTATTTCATTACGCGTTTCAAAAAGTTGCCCTTGCCTTAGCAGTGCCTCATCTTCAATTTTTTCACCCTTGTGATTTTCAAGAATATCCCCTAAAATGGCAATAGCTTCTTCGTCCTTGTTTTGATAGGCCAATAAATCGGCCCTGGCATATTTCTTAAGTGCTGTTTGGGTGGAATCTTCATAACTATTATCTGAAATCAATAAACTCAACTGCATGGCATCATTGGAAATCAATTGCGAGGTAGAACCTCGTAGCACCTTTAATTGGGTGAGTGCCCAATCAAAATCACCCTTGTAAAAACTGGTTTGGGCAACTTTATAACGGGCATCCTGACCCAAAACGTCATTTTTCAAACTTTTTTGGACTTGGGAAAAATAAATCAGTGCTTCATTGAACCGCTGATTATAGACCAAAATATCACCAAGTGCCAATTTCACATAAGCCTTTCCAAATCTGCCCAAAGGTTCTTCCAAACTTCTTTTGAGCATAGTGATGGCGGGCTTCGGATTTTCTTTTTTGAAGGTCAAAAAATTAGCATAGGCAATTTGCAATGGTAGGGTTTTGCTATCATAACCATACGCCTGCAGCAAAGTGTTGAATTTTTTCTCGATGGCATCCAGTTTTTTTCCTTTGGCATCCAAGAGGTCTATGTCAATGAGGCTGAGTTCACCTTTCAATTTGGTGCTGGGTTGCCCTGCATTATCCACAATGAACTTATAGGCTGCAATAGCGGTTTCCTTATCGGCATTCTCCAAGCAAATTTCACCGAGGTTGGAAAGGCGATCCAAAGAAGATGCTCCGGTACGCTTGTATATGGCTTTTTCTTGGGCAAAGGCGCTTTTATATTGGTGCTGCTGGATAAAAAGCCAACTCAACAGTTCATTCCAAAGAATGTCCGGGTTCTTTTGTGCATTTAGAAGTAGGGTCTTTTTGAGCTTCACATTATTTTCATTGTCCGGGTCATCCGAAATGAAGTCGTCCAGGTTGCGCAGCACGTTGGCCCTTGATGTCTTTCCATCGTAAATCAAGCGGAGGTACGATTGATACATTTTTTCAATATCCCCCTTTTCCCCATAGATTCGGGCGAGTTGGAAATCGTAATTCAGCTCCGGCTTTAGGGCCATGGCTTTGTTGTACGCCGTTATGGCCTCATCCAAAAGGGCATATTTTTGAAAACGATAACCCACGGCATAACCAAAGTTTGGATTTTCTTCTATTTTTTGAATGGCCTTTTGATAGTACGTGCTGGCATTTTCCGGTTCTTGTTTTAAGGTGAAGTTGTATCCCAATTCAATAAAGAACGTAGGGAAGGCATAGGTCTGTTTTATTTTTTTCAAAAGGAAGGCCTCTGCATCATCATAACGTTCCAGTTGTTGGTAGCAAGCAACTAGACCTTCTGAATAATCCGTACGCCTTGGATTTTTTTCGACCAATTTTTCATAGAAGACCACCGCCTTCTCAAAGTCACCATCATTAAAGTACTGTTTGGCCAGAAAATCTTCTTGCGATTGGAGACCCGTTGCAAGAAGAAGGAATAGAATGGAACAAAAATTGTGCATGGTTTAAATATAACGAAGCAACCGGTGGTATTATGTTAAGTTCTCCTGAAAACTTAATCGATCAAATCAAACCCACAATAGGGCACCAACACCTCGGGGACTTGAATGCCGCTCCTGGTTTGATAGTTTTCAAGGATGCCTGCCAACACACGAGGTAAGGCCAAGGCACTTCCATTAAGGGTATGTGCCAACCGGCGTTTTCCCTCGGCATCTTTAAAACGAAGCTTTAACCGATTGGCCTGAAAGGTTTCAAAGTTGGAAACGGAACTGATTTCCAACCAACGGTCCTGTGCCGTGGAAAACACTTCAAAATCATAGGTAAGTGCAGAAGTAAAGCCCAAATCCCCGCCGCAAAGCCTGAGGATGCGATAGGGTAATTTCAATTCCCTAAGGATATCCTTTACATGTTCCACCATATCGTCCAGTGCATCATAGGATTGTTCCGGATGTTCCAGCCGAACAATTTCCACTTTATCGAATTGGTGCAGTCGGTTTAGTCCCCGTACATGGGCGCCATAACTTCCAGCTTCCCTACGAAAACAGGGCGTATAACCCGTGTATTTCATGGGGAAATCGTTTTCCTTTAATATTTCATCCCTAAAAATATTGGTGACAGGCACTTCGGCCGTAGGGATGAGGTAGAGATTATCCTCCCCAATGTGGTACATCTGGCCTTCCTTATCCGGCAATTGTCCCGTACCGTATCCAGAAGCTTCATTGACTAGATGGGGTACCTGTATCTCGGTATAACCCGCCTCGGTATTTTTATCCAAAAAGTAGGAAATCAAAGCACGCTGTAAACGTGCTCCTTTACCTTTGTAGACTGGGAATCCAGCCCCTGTAATTTTGACTCCAAGTTCAAAATCGATAATGCCATACTTCTTGGCCAGCTCCCAATGGGGTAGGGCGCCCTCCATCAACTTTGGAACTTCCCCCTCACGAAAGATTTCCTCATTGTCCTCTTCAGAAGTTCCTGAGGGAACGGATTCATGTGGAATATTGGGAATTTGATACAGCACCTCTTGCAGCTCCTGGGAAACGGTACTTAAGGTTTCTGAAAGTGTTTTTGATCGTTCTTTTAAATCGGTAGTCTTTGCCTTTATGGCATTGGCCTCTTGGGCTTTACCATTTTTGAAAAGCATGCCGATTTCTTTTGAAAGTCGGTTGGATTGGGCCAAGGTAGCATCCAATTCGGTTTGTGTGGCCCTGCGATTTTCATCCAATTCCAGAACCTGTTCAAGAAGTGCACCCCCGTCCAAATTTCTTTTGGCCAGGGCACGGATGAACTTGTCCTTGTTTTCCCTTATCTTTTGAAGTTGAAGCATACCTCTTTGGTTTAGGGGGGCAAAATTACTTTTTTGGTGCAGAATTATCGCCCTTGCTTGGTAAAATCCATTCATTATGCGAAAAATGGTTCCAAGGAACCGCGGCCAAATCAACTTTCGGGTCGATCAATGGCTGGTATTTCCCCGCGTTCACTTTAGCCTTTCCCGTTACATAAACACTGATATCCTGGCCCTTTTTGGCATATTCCTTTTTTAGGCGTTGTGCAAATTGCCAAATGTAGTCGGGATAACAGCCTATCTTTCTACGCTGTTTTTTGGTCAAATACTCATCCAAATCAACGCGGATGGTGTCTTTGGTATCTTTATTCACCACCTTAAAACTGGTGTACCCTGAGCGGCTTCGCAACATCATTCGCCAGCTCAATCGATGGCCTTCCTCGGTCCAAAGTACATCGTCCTTAATGGCGTGATGTCTTACCGGTAATAGCAATTGAACCACTAAATAGGTTATCATCGCTGCAGTAATCCATTTATAACGGTTTGGAAAAGCACCATCATTCGGAATTTCTACATTCTTTCTCTTCAGGAATAGATTTCTAATCGTCTTCGGCTCAAAAAAGAAAACACAAAAAGCCAAGGACAAATAGGGGAAAATACCAATTCTGAATACATAACTGTTAAAAAGATGGAAGAAGATGGAAAACCCAAAAGCGATTTTTCGGGTGGGCTTCCATAAGAGGGCGGGTACCACCAATAGATCAAAAGCAATCCCAAACACGGCAATAACCTTGTGCAACCATTTTTCCTGTAATAGTTCCCCAATGAGCCAATAATCTTTTTTGCCACGCATTAAAATTTCAATGATGCTAAAATCCAACCAGTCAGCATACACTTTTGCAACGGATGCGTAGGTATAGACAATGAAAAGTTGTGCAATAATTAGCCATCTTACCCAATTGTGCATCCAATCTTTTTTAATTTTTGGGTTGAAATGCGCATCAAGCGATAGGCTCTTATGTGCTGGGAGTAGGCCCATAATAAAGCCCAATAGCATTAAAAGATAATAATGGTTGTTGTAGGATGTTTTCTGCATGAGGTAGACCCCCGACCACATGATAGCAAAAGCAAAGGCGCTGAACCTATATTTATAGCCCAAGGTGATAAGGATGCCAAAAATTCCCATCAGTACAAAGTAGTAGTACATACCATCGCCGGGAAGGGGCTGTAACCACTCAAAACCAATAAATGAAAACGTGAACTTTGGCTCTATAAAGGTGCGCCTTACCCAGCCCGTAGCAATGGCGCCAAAAGCTTCACAACAAATAAGGAGGCCATAGAAAACCCTAAAAACGGCCAATTGGGCGTTGTCTATTTTTTTGAAAAGGAACTGATTAACGATTTTCATTTTCTAAGTAATCCAGAGCAATTTTTTTATCCTTGTGCAATTGACGGCTCAAAGCGTTGAGCGAGTCAAATTTTTGTTCGTTCCTTATTTTTTTTAGGAAGTGTACCTTTATATTTTTTTGATACAGGTTTTGATCAATATTAAAGAGGTTCACTTCAATGCTTTTGGTTGAGCCATTTACTGTTGGTTTAACACCAATATTCATCATTCCCGGAGCATTTTGGTTTTCAAATTCACAATGTACAATGTATACCCCGTTTTGGGGAATTAGTTTATACGACTCTTCAATGTCAATATTAGCTGTTGGGAAGCCCAAATCCTTACCCAGACCTTGACCTTCAACCACTTGGCCACATAGCATATAGTTATACCCCAAATAGGCATTTGCCGACTGGATTTCTCCATTGAGCAGGGCATTCCGGATTTTTGTAGAACTTACGGAGACTTTATCGATTTCCTGCGCGGGAATTTCTTCCACCTTAAAATCAAAGGTGTTCCCAAAGCCCACTAAATCTTGGATACTGGCATTTCGGTTACGTCCAAATCTATGGTCATAGCCAATCACCACACTTTTGACTTTAAGTTGATTTACCAAAACATCCCTTACAAATTCCATTGCGGAAAGTCGGGAGAACTCTTGGGTAAAAGGATGTACGATCAGATAGTCCAACCCCATGTCCCCCAATATCTTTTGCTTTTCGGATAAGGTATTGAGCAATTTTATCTCCGCATCTTTTTGAAGTACCATTCTTGGATGGGGGAAAAAAGTGAGTACGGTCGACTTGAATCCGGTGCTTTTGGCATTGTTTATGAGGCGTTTCAATATCTGCTTATGACCAATGTGCACACCGTCGAAAGTGCCGATGGTAATTGCGGTATTTTCTAAGGAATTGAATTGTGAGATGCCTTGGACTGTTTGCACGGAACAAAAATAAAAAGGCTTACTTTTGATTAAGTTTCGCCCCCAACCGGATGAGAGCTAAATTACGTTTTGTTTTATCAATTACCATACTTTTTGGTTCGTTTTATGGGGTGGCCCAACAAGATTATTGGCAGAGGATAATTCCAAATGCTGCAACGGATAAATCTGGATTCCCTGACGACAATTTTCTTTATAAACTGGACCACTTCCAATTTCAAAAAGTAGTAGGAAAAACGACGAAAACAGAAAAAACATCGATTCAATTTCCCAACGGAGAGGGTACTTTGGATTTTTATCAAGTTTGGCAAACCCCTGTTTTCCATCCCGACTTATCCAGGAAATATCCTGAAATAAAATCATTTACTGGCGTATCCAAAGATGGGACGTCAAAAATTCGGTTCAGTTATTCCCCAAAAGGGCTTCAAGCTACGATCATGGATATTGGAAATGGGGATCCGTATTTTTTGGAGCCCATAAAAGACGGGAAAGGAGAATATCGCGTTTATCAAAGTGATGTAAAAACCAGGAAAAATATATTTGAATGCTCCACACCCAATGTCATGGGCTTAGCGCGAAGCGTAACTGGAAAAAATCTGGTGGATGGACAAGTCTTGAGAACCTATAGAATTGCGGTCTCTACCACAGGGGAATACACAAATTATCATGGTGGAACCATTGCAGGTGCTTTGGCCGCCATCAACGCTACCCTTACCCGGGTCAACATGGTTTTTGAAACCGATTTGGCCGTTACCCTTGAATTGGTTCCCAATAATGACCAAGTTATTTTTACGGATGCAGCATCCGATCCCTATACCGGAAGTTTTAACGCGCAGGTTCAGAATACCTTAACCTCGATTATTGGAGAGGAAAACTATGATGTGGGTCACTTGTTCCACCGTGATAACGACAATGGAAATGCTGGGTTCATTGGTTCGGTATGTGTGGATAATAGAAAGGGAAGTGCGTTTGCATCGGCCCTAATTCCAGAGGGGGATTTGTTTGATTTGGATTATGTAGCCCATGAGTTGGGGCATCAATTTGGGGCCAACCATACTTGGTCCTTTGAATCCGAGGGTACCGGAGTACAAGTAGAACCAGCGAGTGGTACCACCATAATGGGCTATGCCGGGATTGTTGCCGGCAATAACGTTGCCCCCAATGGAGACGATTACTTTCATCATCTAAGTATTGTCCAAATTCAAGAGTATCTTCAAACGACTGGTTGTTCGGTGGATACCAATTTGAGTAATACCCCTCCTCAAATCATACCACAACAGGATTATAGTATTCCTGTGGGTACGGCTTTTGTATTATCAGGACCGGCGACTGACCCAGATGGTGACCTGCTGACCTACACATGGGAACAGATAGATAATGGGGTGGTTGTGGCGACTACATTTGGACCGGATAATACCTCTGGAGCCAATTTTAGATCGTTACCGCCCTCAATAAATCCTGAGCGGTATTTTCCCCTCCTGTCCAGGGTCCTAAGCGGGGATTTGGAACAGGTGAATCCTGTTACCAATGATGCTTGGGAAACTGTATCCAATGTGAAACGGAATTTGAACTTTGCTTTAACGGTAAGGGATAATAACCCAGAAGGCGGTCAGGTTGCTTCTGATTCCGTTAGAGTGGAAGTCATCAACACGGCCGGACCTTTTAGGGTCACCTCCCAATCCACAGCTGAAGTCTTTTCTGCGGGGAGCGTTCAGACAATTATGTGGGACGTGGCCAATACCAATCGAGCTCCAATTAATGCAGAGTTGGTCGATGTTGTTCTCTCTACAGATGGTGGAGCCACTTTTTCAGAAGTATTGGCACAGGGCATTCCCAATACGGGGAACGCCCAAATACAGTTGCCGGGCACAGCCACTACCAATGGAAGGATAATGGTAAGGGCAAGTAACAACATCTTCTTAGCTGTCAATAGCTCGAACTTTACTATTGAAGGAGCGCCAGCCATTTTGAACTTTGACCAACTTGATTTTAGCAGTTGTCAACCTGATGACATTATCGTTCCTTTCGTTTATGAGGCTTATGAAGGTTTTTCAGAAACCATGGATTTAAGCATTACTAGTTCCCAGCCCTTTACGGCCAATTTTTCGCAGTCTTCGGTTTCGACCAATGATACAATGATTGATTTGACCTTGGGAAATATTTCAAATATTCCTGTTGGTACCCATACCGTGGAAGTTGTTGCAACCGGACAAAGTTTTTCCACTTCCACTACTCTGGAAATTAAGGTGTTTGAAAGCACCTTTGATACTGTTGCGCTCACCTTCCCTCCGGATCTGGCCGTGGGAACCAATGTAAATCCAGAATTTAGGTGGTTGGAAAACGTGAACTACAGTGCTTTTGATATTGAAATCGCCTTGGACGAAGAATTTGCCTCCATTATCGAATCTTCAACAGTATCCATTGCTTCCTATCAAAGTAGTTTACTGGTTCCTGAAACACAGTACTTTTGGCGGGTCAGGCCAAAAAATCCATGCGGTGATGGAACTTTTGGCACGCCTTTTGGTTTTACGACCTCTGTAGTGAATTGTGCAGATTTTGATGCCAATGATCCGCCCCAGGAGATTTCCTCTGAAGGAACGCCCACGGTAACGGCCACAACATTTTTAGCGGAAGATTTGCGGATTGCGGACATTAATGTAAACGTGGAAATCTCCCATACGTTTTTGGAGGACTTGACAGTTAGCCTTATTTCCCCTGCGGGGACCAAAGTCACCCTTATTTCAAAAAACTGTGGCAATTTAAATAATATTATCGCTGTGTTTGATGACAGTGGAAGCCCATTGGAGTGTTCCGGAAATCCGGCTATTGGTGGCATAGTGCAGCCTTTGGGTTCCCTATCTTCTTTTAACGGAGAATCTACCCTTGGGGAATGGACTTTGGAAATTCAAGATACGGCTGCTTCGGACGGTGGCGCTTTGGATGCCTTTTCATTGGAAATATGTGTTGAGGGTACATTTAGACCTGATGATGACGAGGACGGCGTTTTTGATGATGGGGACGATCTTTGTTTGGGAACACCAAAAGGGACATTGGTGGATACTTCAGGATGTCCTTTAAATGCATTTCCTGCCACTAATTTTTCAGTTTCCATTCAAAGTGAGGCCTGTAGGGCAAATAATGATGGTTCCATAATCGTTTTGGCAATGGATACCACGCTTGATTATGAGGCTACACTTACTGGAAATGGAATCGATACCTCAAATCAATTTATGGAACAAACCACGTTTTCCAATCTTAGTGCAGGTACGTATCAATTATGTATCACAGGAACTGATGGGTTGGTCAATTTTAGGGAAACGTGTTTTGAAGTCATAGTTGATGAACCCCCAGAGCTTAGCGTTTTGGCCAATCTTTTGACAGATGGTCAAACGGTACGTTTGCAAATGTCCGGAGGACAATTGTATACTATTGAATTGAACGGATTGGTGGACCAGACGACTGGGACAAGTTTTTCCGTTAATCTTAAGCCGGGGCTAAATACTTTAAAAATCACAACAGGATTGTCATGCCAAGGTGTGTTTGAGAGACAGTTTTTCGTTGCTGTCCCACCCGTTATTTTTCCAAATCCGGCAACAGCCCTTATAAACATTAGTTCAAGATTTCAAGACCAAGAAGTTAGGGTCAACATTTATTCCGCCGAAGGTCGTTTAATAAGGCAAAAAAAGATTTGGGCCGAAGGCCATACCTTTGATTTAAACGTATCTGAATTAAGTAATGGACTATACTATATAGTGCTTGAGGCAATGGGTCTATCGCAAACCTCGAAATTAATAAAGCGATGAGGTATAGGTTGTTTTTTTTAGCCTTTTTAATACTTCTTTTCGGTTGTGGCGGAGGGGATGACGGTCCTCCACCTTCACCAGAAGGGGCCCTTTTGGTGTTTCCTGAGCAAGATTCTGAATGTACTACGGGTGTAAGTGTAAGTGAAACCCTGAGCCAGGTAACGTTTGAGTGGCAACCTGCAAACAATACGGATCGATATACATTAACGATAATAAATTTGACCACAAATACACCACAGGCCATATCCACAACCAATACTTCTGCTTCACTGTCCATTGAAAAAGGGGCCCCGTTTTCATGGTCCGTACTCTCCTCCAATTCAGCATCTGATGATACGGCCACAAGTGAATCTTGGCTGTTTTACAACGCAGGCGCTCAAACGACGTACGCACCATTTCCTGCACAGATACAGGCTCCTGTGGCAGGTAGCACGGTACAAGCCGATAGCGAGGGTGAGGTGGAATTGTCATGGATTGGAGCTGATGTGGAAGATGACATTGTAAGTTTTGAGGTATACTTTTCGGAGGCCAATCCGCCTGAAACGTTATTGACGAGTACTGTTCCAGGGACAACTCAGGCTGCGACCAACGTTGTGTCCGGTACAACGTACTTTTGGAGGGTCGTCACTACCGACTCAGAAGGAAACGCTTCAGATTCTGGGGTATTTGATTTTAGGGTGTTGTAAGCAAGTTAGGTCCCATTAAATTGGTTCATGGTATTATTGGGACCTGCAAACACAAAGGAACGAATGAGTTGTGTGCTTCTTTCCAGTCGCTCCTTCAAGGTCTTTTCTTCCGTTTCATTCCAAGTTCCAAGAACATGATCCAACTGTTTCCCTTTTGAAAATTCTGCTCCAACACCAAAACGGAAACGATGATATTTGGTGGTTTGTAAAGTATGTTGAATGTCTTTAAGGCCATTATGCCCCCCATCGCTTCCTTTCCCCTTTAAGCGCAACGTTCCAAAAGGGAGGTTGATATCGTCCGTGATGACCAAGATATTTTCCAAAGGTATTTTCTCATGAACCATCCAATAGTTGACGGACTTTCCACTGAGGTTCATATAGGTGGATGGTTTAAGGCATAGGACAGCCCTCCCTTTGTATTTAAAGGTAGCTAGGGCTCCCAACCGGGCGTCCTCAAAAGAAAAACCCGCCTCACTGGCCAATTGGTCAAGCACGGAAAAGCCGATGTTATGCCTGGTGTTGGCATATTTTTCACCAATATTTCCCAATCCGACGACTAAAAACTTTTTCATACTATCGGTTTCGTCCAGCAGGCGTCTGTCTTTTTGGGAGAACAAGGATTTAAAAAACTGGAACACCTTTTTCATTCAAAAATAAAAAAGCATCCAAGATTTCAGACCCCGGATGCTTTGGTTTGATCTTAAAACACGTTTTAACTTTCCGCAGGAGCCTCGGCTTCGGCAGCTGGGGCTTCACCTCCTTCAGCTGGTACACCTTCCTCTTCTTCCTCCTCTTCATCCACGGCATTACGCGAAGCTTTAACTTGAACCACGGTAATGTTATCAGGGTGCATGATCGAATAGTCATCGGTTCTGATGGTCTCCACGGCAACTTTGCCTCCGATCCGTAGCTTGGAAATGTCCACTGTGATTTCGTCAGGAAGTAAATTTGGTAACGCTTTTACCGATAGTTTACGTTTTCTGAACAGCAATCGGCCACCATTCCGAACACCCGGAGAGTTACCTTCCAAGCGCACGGGAATGTTCATGGTAACAGGTTTATCATCGAATAGTTGGAAGAAATCGATATGCAAAATGCTATCCGTAACGGGATGGAATTGGATATCCTGCAATACCGCCTTGAAGCTTTCCCCACCTTCCAGCTCAATTACTGCTGTATAGGCATTTGGAGTGTACACTAAATTTTTGAACGCCAGTTCGTCTGCTGAAAAGTGCAATGGTTTTTCCCCTCCGTATAGCACGCAAGGGACCTTTCCAGCATTACGTAAGGCTTTGGTAGAAACCTTGCCCACGCTTTCTCTTTGGGATCCTTTGATCGTAATTGATTTCATTTTTTCAATTAATTGTTACTACTATTTTTATCGAAATGCCCGGGATTTGATTGAAGCCTGGGCGCAGTCGAAGGCTACATAATAAATTTTGATGATATTGAGGTGTTGTGATGCACCCGGTGCATCACATCAGCAAACAATTCTGCCGTACTCAATACCCTTATTTTTGTATGGTTGTCCCTTGAGGGAATGGAATCGGTAATAATCAATTCCTGCAACTTTGATTTTTCAATTTTTTCATAAGCTTTTCCAGATAAAAGTCCGTGTGTTGTGATGGCTCGAACGCTTAGGGCACCTCTTTCAATCATTAAATCTGCTGCCTTGGTCAGTGTACCTGCCGTATCGACTAAGTCATCTACTAACACCACATTTTTGCTCTTAACCTCACCAATAAGTTCCATATGGGAAATGACATTGGCCTTGGCCCGTTGTTTGTAACAAATAACGACATCGCTTTTCAATGCCTTGGAATAGGCGTACGCCCTTTTTGAACCACCCATATCAGGTGAGGCTATGCAAAGATTGTCGAGGTTTAAGTTTTGTAAATATGGAAGAAACAATGTTGAGGCGAACAAGTGATCCACCGGTCTTTCAAAGAAGCCTTGTATTTGGTCGGCATGCAAATCCATGGTGATGATTCGTGTTGCACCGGCCGTTTCCAACATTTTGGCAATCAGTTTTGCCGCGATGGGAACCCTGGGCTTATCCTTTCTATCCTGCCGCGCCCAACCGAAATAGGGCATCACAGCAGTGATGTGCCTTGCGGATGCCCGTTTTGCGGCATCCAGCATCAACAGCATCTCCATCAAGTTTTCAGGGCCTGGGTTGGTGGATCCAATGATAAAAATACGTGCCCCTCGAATCGATTCCTCAAATGAGGGTTGGAACTCACCATCACTGTATCTGGAAAAATGGATTTTGCCCAGTTCAGCTCCATAGGCCTCAGCAATTCTTTTGCCCAACACCATACTTTGGGAGCATGCAAAAATCTTGGGTTCCGGAACTTGATAAGGCATTTCTTTTAATTTGTTCAAGACCCATTTTGGCATAGGGCCCTTGAAAAGCGGTGCAAATTTAAAAATTAATCTGGGTTGCTAAAGGATAATTGCAGGTATTTTGGTTTTGGGATTCAAATTATTTTTTAGCTTTGCAGTCCATTTTGCCGAAGTGGCGGAACTGGTAGACGCGCTGGATTCAAAATCCAGTGGTAGCAATACCGTGTGGGTTCGATTCCCACCTTCGGTACTAAAAAAAGCCGAGATGAAAAATCTCGGCTTTTTTGTTCGGAATATCGCGAATACAACCATCTGTCATTTTTTAATTTCGACGTTTCGGTTGCCTGTTTTTGCGCTCTTTGGGCCTATTCCAAATTTTTATTTGTAACGAAAGCCTTGTACCCTGCCCAAATTATTGCTCAAAGGAGGGTTGAATAAGGGTATGACCTGGAATGATTACTACGCTAAGGCACTTTTTAAGAGGGAAACGTTTAATGGCTTACCAAAAAAATTTGTCCACTGTTATTGATGCTAAAACCACATATGTAAGCAGATACACAACATAAAGTAAGAAAAAACTGTCAAATTGCTTTTGTTTTGTTTCGAATTTAAATCGAACACAATGCAATCCAACCTATGCCAGAAGCTTCTATTTTGTTGTTTTTTTCTGTTTGTATCATCCCATGCCCAAACTACGATCACGCAACTTGTGGACTTCAATGATACAGGAGATCTAACCAATCTGTTCAATCCCGATTCGAGTCCCGTTTTCTCCAACCTGGCAGACTCAGGTATCAATAATACCGGATCCATCAATGTACCTATAGGCAGCAACGACCTATGGGCAACCAAGCAGTCGTTTGCTGTCACCAATAGCGATGCCACCTATGAATTCAGTGCCTTTTTCTTAATCAAGGCAAATGCCGGATATGGTGGTTTGGGCTTTACCACTGAAAGTCCAACTGACCCGGATGGTTTTGGTTCCCCAAACCTTGGCATTGGTATGGGTTTTCATGGAGGAGGGGGATTTTTTGTGAACAATGGTACCCGGTATAACGTAAGTTGGCCACCAGACCTTGTACTCGGTAATTGGTACAAAATGGTTTTGCGCATTGAAAGGACCGCAGGAAGCAATGATTTTGATATCACTTTTTGGATATACAACGCAGATTCATCAGGAACCGTTGGGTCATTAAAAACGCAACAGCAGCGAACGGTGACCAATGCTACGATGGCTACTGCGGATAAGATCCACGTTTATTTTTCAGCAGCCGGAAGCCGGATGGAAAAAATTGACGATTTCGAGTATACCTTGCAAGGGGGTACTTCGGTAATTGAAGAGGGAGAGCCTGTTGTGGCAACATCTGAACCATCGAATATTACTGCAAATGGTGCTGAGTTTTCTGGGGAAGTTATTGATGATGGTGGTGCCACTGTTACCGCTAGGGGATTCAGCTATGCAACCACCACAAATCCTACAATTGGTGACGATGTTATCAACGTTGGTGATGGTATAGGTGCATTCAATACCGTGGTCAGCACTTTATCCGATAATACCACATATTATGTCAGGGCCTTTGCGACCAACAGCACTGGAACGAGTTACGGGGCGGAGTATGAATTTACAACACCCATCAATCCCGTTGCGTATACGGTGAATGAATCTGGGCTTACCATTGCGGAGAATTCCGGTATGGCTACATTCACCGTGGTACTGGATAATCAACCAACAGAAGATGTCCTATTTGACATCACCAGCGATGACACGGACGAGGCCACGGTATCCGCGACCCAACTGACCTTTACGGATACCGACTGGAACATCCCCCAAACAGTTACGGTTACTGGTGTGGATGACGCTATAGACCGCGATGATACAGCAACAATTACGATTTCGGTCAATGATGCAGGTTCTGATGATGCCTTTGATGCCCTGGCTGACCAACAGATTGCGGTTACCCTGGTCGATGATGATACAGATTCAGATGGCGATGGTATTCTTGATCCTTCGGACAATTGTCCAAATATAGCCAATGCGGACCAATTAAATACCGATGGCGACTCAGAGGGTGATGTCTGTGATACCGATGATGACAACGACGGCACTCCCGATACGGACGATGATTTTCCATTGGATGAAAATGAGGATACCGACACCGATGGGGATGGAACCGGTGACAATTCGGATACCGATGATGATAACGACGGTACGCCAGATACGGAAGACGCCTTCCCGCTGGACGAAAATGAGGATACCGATACCGACGGTGATGGTATTGGCGATAATGCCGATCCCGATCATTATTTTATGACCACTTGGAA
>JBCDBE010000026.1:0-34405 GCA_039184365.1 Bacteroidota bacterium
CTGTACTCGGAAACGGATTCCCTCAGATTGTTTTCGTTGATGCCCCAATGGAATCTCAATGGAACGTTACCTTTGGAAAATTCAAATGACAACATTTTTATCCTAGCAAAATCGGGTTCTATGGGGAATATCTACAACCTGTGTGGCTACCTTAGAACAAGATCTGGAAGGCTGTTCGCCTTTAGTTTTATGAACAATCATTTTAGAAGGCCCAGTAAAGAAGTTCGACAGAATATATATGATAAGCTTAGGTTGATCCATGAAGCGTACTAGGCATTTTTGTATCCACAAGTGCAGAAAATTTATCCAGCAGCAATTTCAATTTTGGAGCGATATGGGTATCGCAAAATGGTTTTTCGGGATTCCTATAATAATACTCATGAAATCGGGAATCCGAGGGCTTAAAAGCCCCAAAACTGCAGACCTCCGTTAGCAACGGATTGGTGAATTCCCTTTGCAACATGTTCCATATGGATTTTGATTCCTTATGGGATGCAGTATCGAAGGTGTAAATCGCAGAGCGATATTTGTTGCGCATGGAGTGCGCAGCGGTACTCTTATGGGTAAAAAGATGTATTTCAATCAAGTCTTTTAAGCTGATAAGGTCTTCATTGTAATGAACAATAACGGCTTCTGAAAATGCATCTGGGTCGTTTCCGGGCGCAATAAAACCTTGTTCCACCCCAGATACTCCCTTTATGGACTGAAATACTGCTTCCGTACACCAATGGCAGCCCCCACCTAAACCTATTCGTTTCATAACCTATTGGTCGTGAAATTAAAATGAAAATAACCGTAAAATATCCTATCCCGTTAACTTTCCAAACCAACAGTGCACAAAATGCACTGTGCATTCCAAAGAAACCAAAAACACAAATTACCTCCCATAGTGGTTGTAGGACCTCTTGTATTAAAAAACGTACCTCTTAATCCATTTTCCATCATAAGGGTTCAACCAATCAGGAACTTTATAAAAATAAAGGCGGAATCCGAAAAGCCACAACAGAGTAGGATAATTTAAACCTTACATATTATGCCATCAACCATTCCGTACGATCCTTCGTTAGTTTTGGGAAACCTTGTTGAGCAGGAAAAACTGGACAACCTTGTTTCCATAAGTGAAAACAATTCCCCTGCAGACGAAGCAGAACAAACATTGAATTCCTATCTGGCCTTAAAAAACAGTCTGGATTTGACCGTTCAAGAAATGATCGATATGAAGCTTGATCCTTCCGATGTCATCAAAGAAGGGGAAGAAGTGGACAAGAACATCAAAGACGCTGCAAAAAAGTTCATTAAAGCAAAAATTGATGCCGAAAAAAAGAACCAACCGCTTAGGGCCAAGATGCATGCTGTTGAGAATTCCGTTGAAAGCCCTATTGACTATAACAAGACCGGAATCAAGCAAATGCCCTTATCCGCTGATTCCCTAAAAATGAATGTCCAGTATTTTTCCTATGACGAAAACGAACAGAGTTCAGAAACGCATGCTTCCACCATAAAATCATTTATTAGCGGGGAGCTCGCCTACCTGGGAAGGTCATTTAGTGCCCAGGCCAGTGCCTCTGCCCAACAACAGGTAAATAGCCAGCATTCAAGACATAGCATAGCTGGTACTTTGGTCATCAGCATTACCTGTACCCATAAGGATGCCGTACTGTTGGCCCCTTTCATTTTGGATGTTGATAAGGCCATACGTGTATGGAACAAGGTCTATCCGGATGATATGATAAAAACGGATAGTATTGCAAACATCCAAAAGATTGCGGAACAGGCCGATACCAAGGAAGAAAAAGCACTGACGTTACTATCAGGGGCCACATATGGGTCTTCCTTTGTGGGAATGGTGCATATCTTGAACACCACAGATACCGTAAGCAGTGAGAAAATGTATTCCGTTGCAAGTAGCCTACAAACCCAATTTGAGGTGTCTGGATGGTTTGCCCATGCCAGTGGTGGTTTTGGCGTTGATGGCAGTTTTTCAAACGATGCAAAAAATCTACTGAGTTCACAATCCATCAATTCCCATTGTACCTTATTGGCCATGGGTTCCATTCCTTCCATTAAATCCAATGAAATTACCATGGGGGTCAAGGCATTTGCCGATGATGATGGTGCCAAATCCATGGCGGCACTACAAAAAATCCAGAATGCCACCGCAGCCGATCAAGCTTCTGTGAGCCAAGCGGCCAGCGCTGCACGAACGGGGCAACAGATGATCGCCCTAAAGACATCCAATATACAATCGGCCTTAAGTGCCCTCAACGATATTGAGACCAAGAACAATAAAATATTGGATATCAATTCCATGATGGCGGCCATGGATGACTATATTGATAAATGTCTTAAAGGAAACATCGGGGTTCCCATCAATTACTATACAAAACCGATTACCCAATCCCAATTGGCACAAATGTGGGTAGCAAAATACTACCCAAAACGCTACTTATCCATTTCAGGTGACGATAGTGAGACCAACAATTCCGGTAGTGAGGATACTGGTAACAATGATGCGGAATAGTCAATTGAACCCTACTAAATGATTCGGACGGATTGGGACATTTTGTCCCAATCCATTTCAAAAAATCCATTTCATCCAAAACAAAACGGCGGAATCCGAAAAGCCCAAAGAGTAGGAACAATCCATAAAATCTAAAGAAATGCCAATCACAGTTAAAGGAGGCGTGGTTTCCTTATCCACGGACTGCCAAGTAAAAGCCACAGTGGACAACATTGATTTTCCAAATTCCGAGCGGGAAGATGGAAAAGTTCCCATGAATGCAGAAGGAACCATGCTATTGACCAACGTACCGGACAAACAAAACTTTGCTAAGGGCAATGTCTTGGACTATCGTGATAGCAATCGCAACAATGACTCGAAGCTTACGGTCACCAGTGTTGTAGGTTCCATTAAATACAAGGTAAAACGTACGGGTTAATATTGATTTTTAATCCAAAAACAGAACTAATTATGTGTAATGTAGTAATTGCATCCAAGGATGCACTGTGCCAAAGTGCCAAAAATTGGTTTGTGACCAAAAAAGGCTATGAAGAAGGCCTGGAAAGCTTCAGCAATCTGGGTGATGGCAAACAATTAATCATTATTGCCCATGATAATGAATTGGCCGATGGGAACGGCCTCATTGCCGAGCTGCAAAAGCAGGCATTCCCCATGACCGATTTCAAGGTTATTCTTGTAGTGTGTTCGGCAGCAGCCTTAAACGATTTCACCACTGGCGTTGTAACGCCAGCAGAAAACCTCGCCAACTATTTTAAAAGATCCGTATTTGCCTCTACGGATATTGTAGTGGGCCAGTGGGACGATTCCGGTGCACAATTCAAAGGCAATTATAAAGAAGTAAAGCCCGGAGAGGATATCATTTCAAAACTGGAAGGCTTAGATCTTAATGACAAAAAGTAACCAGCAAACCTAGAGCAATGCCAACTTCCATCCCTTACGACCATCCATCTCTTGTTTTGGGGAATGTGGTCAATACCAAAATCCTGAAGCTATTCCAAGAGATTGGAGGATTACAGGCCAAGATAGATGGTGCTTCGGACAAGCTCAATGCGCATATACGTATGAAACAGAGTTTGGGTATGACCATAAATGAATTGGCCACCCTTGGGTTGGACACCCAACCCATTTCCAATAAAATAGCACAAGTGGACAAGGCTGTTACGGATGCTGCCACGAACTATATGACGGTGAGGTTAGCTACCGAAGATGCTATTTTGAAACTAAGGCAGCAAATCGCAGCGGTGGAAGTTGGTGACACTATGGAAAGTCCCGTTGATTTTGGCATATCCTCATTAAAACAATTGCCCCTCGCCTCGGAGTCGTTAAAATTGGATGTCCAATATTTTTCATTTGAAGGCAGGGAGGAATCGTCTTCCGATATCATCACCACTATTGAAAAGTACGTAAAAGATAGTACGGAGAATTTAGGGTCCAGCTCCGGAAAACTGGCCAAGGCCACATCGGCACAAATCTATCAACAGCAAAAAAACCATAGTGTTTCGGGAACACTGATCATAACAGCGAGCTGTACGCATAAAAATGTAAACCTTATTGAGCCCCTGTACATAAATCCCGATAAGGCCATTGCCATATGGAATGAAACCGCTCCAGAAGACGGGAAGATTCTTCCAAAAATCGCCAATATGGAAAAACTATGGGAGCATGGGGATAGCAATAGCATCAGTATTGTGTCCGGTGTTTCCTATGGATCAAGCTTTGTGGGCATGGTACACCTATTGAAGAATACGGCAAGTGTCACCAACCCACCCCCAGATCTCGTACAAAAACTGCAGGAGAAATTGAAAGTGGGCGGATGGTTGGAAAACGCTTCCGGCGGTTTTGGATTAGATCCCTCCATTACGGACGACGTAAAGCGCATTCTCAATGCCAACAATATTAGTTCCCATGTAAGTTTGGTGACCATGGGGGCCATACCTTCCCTAACGTCCAACAAACTTTCATCAACTGTGGAAAAACTAAGGGATTCCGAGGTCAAAAGTGTAAAAGAGCATCTAACATCCCTTTCCCAAACGCTTGACTCCCAATTGGAAACCCTTGAAACGGGAAACACCAAGGCAAAGGCTATGGCCCGCGCCTCAAATCTTATACGGGCTAAGGAAGAAAGTCTTATACAAGGCCTCGGGAAGTTGGACATTGAATCAAACAATGTTTTGGATATCAACTCGTTGATGACCGCTTTTGAAAACTATGTAAAAAGTATCCAAGACAAAAATGCCGTTGTGGGAACCCCGATCAACTTTTATCTAAAAAAAATAACCGCTTCGGATATTGCAGGGCTATGGATCAAAAAATATTTAACAAAAAATACCAGGGAAAAAACAGTGGGAAATACACCCGAAAAGGAAGAAAAAAAGCCTGAGAAAAAAACTGAAAAAAGTAAACGGTAAGTGACGGTTGTCAAAAATCAAATACGAAATATAGTAATCTTTAAAAATATCAAAATCATGGCAATTTTTAACAATCGATTGAAAAGTGAGGTTAGGATAAACTTAACCGATGGATATGCCAACCAAGAACAAACGGTTGCTGCCAGTACACAGGCACCAGCGCAATTTCAAATAGAAGAAGGCAGTGTATTATGGGTACGTACCGGAGATAACCAAGTACCCATCGAAGAAGAATCCACTCCCTTTGACCCAAACAATGGCCAAACGCTAAGAATATATTATGACGACGATAATGAACTCCTTCTGAGATGGGAATAGCCCAAAAAAACCATAGTACCACCACCTAAAGCAAGAAAATGCACACCCTAAGCGCTACAGAAAAGGATTTTTTACAAAGTCTGATGACCTACTTTGATGGTAAAAAGTCGTCAAGGACCCTTCATGACTTCTTTGAAAAGACCATTTTTATGGAAGAACAGGAGCGTGCATTGATTATCCAGACCATAGATCACTATGCCGTTTTTTATCTGTCTCCAGAGAAGTTTGACAATCAAAATACAAAACACCAAGAAATTCTCAATTTCACAGATCAGCTAAGCCTACTGGGTAAATTGCAAAAAGAAAAGTATGTTACTCTCTTGCCTTCCGGGAAACGAAAGCCAAAGTCCATGTACTTTGTCCAGGACCATTTCTTGAATCCGGAACCTACTGATGGCAATATCATTTTAAATGCAAAAGGGGATTTTACCCATAATCCGGAAACCATTTTTGACAACGATCAAAATGTGGTCTACAAGGGCTTTTTTCTGGATTCGGAGGCATATGACTTTTTAAGGAAACATCTCGAAAGTCCCATATTACTGAACAAAAATATGGATACGCTTTTGCAGGATCGCGATAAGGAAAAGGAAATCAAAGATGACCCTTCCAATTCAAAAACGGATGAAAATATCAAAAAACATACTCCCATAGTAGCAAATGAAGAGCATTTAATACCATTGGACGCCAAGACACCAATACCCGAAAATGAGGGTGCCTTAGGGGACTCGGTAAAACCACCAGCCACTACCAAACCTTCAAATTATAGTCAAAACCCAGGTGCCACTCCTGGTCCCAATACCACTTTTGACCGGAAGAGAGCGGATTTTGTCAAAGGCACTACGGAAAAACCTAAAGGTCCTGTCTTGGAAAAGTTTTCAAAAATCGGCCACAACGTCCTTACCTTATTGCTGGTGCTTACCGTGGGCGGTGGTGGTTATTACCTTTGGAATCGCCAGCAAGGACATAACACCGCACTTGGCAGTCTAGCACTCAAAAACACGGCGATCAATAATAGGCTTGACAGTTTAATGACCCGTATTTCCCTGGAGGATGGTATGCACAAATTCCCTAACGAACAGAATACTCCCATTGATGTCATCCACAATGGCAAAAGTATGGATAGTATACACTATGGTATTGATATTTCACATTACGACGGGGATATCATTAAGGAAATACAACTCCATGACAGTATTGTCTATGTTATTTGCAAGGCAACGGAAGGGCTACATTTTAGGGATTCCTACTTTCATACCAACTGGACCACAGCAAAGGAAAAGAAACTTATCCGAGGTGCCTACCATTTTTTCCTTACCCACAAAAATGGAAAACGTCAAGCCGATCATTTTTACAAAACCGTTGGAAATTGGGAGGATACCGATATTGCCCCCGTTTTGGACATTGAGGGCGAAAGCCTGCCAAAACACCTACGAAACAAGGAACGGCTGAGTCCACGGGACATAGCAAATATTCAAAAAAATGCCCTGGAATTTTTAACACATATCCAAAATAAAACCAATAGGGTACCCATTGTATATACCGGATATTACTTCGCCAACAAATTTCTAAATGACAGGGCCTTTGCCAAATACCCCCTTTGGATAGCGGATTACAGTAGTAAGCATAGCCCCCGTATCCCCAATACGTGGAAAAAAACCGGTTATTTTATTTGGCAGAAAAGTGAGGACTACCATTTTAAGTCCGGTGTTGAAGATTTGGACGTTTTTTACGGCGAGTTGGGAGGGCTATACGGGCATTGATCACTTAAGGATACGAAACCTTCGTAAAAATTCAGTCTTGTACTTTCTGCTCAACAAAATCTTTTGACCATCTTCCAGAATCAGCATATTGTCATTGGGGAAAACCCTCTCGATCCTTTTAATGTTCACCAAATAGTTTCTGTGGCTTCTAATAAACTTATTCCGGGAAAGCTCTTGTTGAAACTGTTGTAAGGACATGTGGACCAAAAAAGCCCCCTTGTCCGTCATGATCTTACAATATTGTCCTTCCACCTCGATGTAGGCAATGGCATCGGGTACAATTTTGACCAAGCTATCCCTATGTTTTACATAAAACCCGCCATTAAGGTAAACGGGCTCTTCTTTCATAAACGCCCCTTTGCGGTCCGCAAACTTCTCAATGGCCATTTCCATAGCGTACTGCAACTCAAGTTTGTTGAAAGGTTTTATCAAATAACTGTAGGGCCTGGTACGTTTGGCTTCTTCAAAAATGTGTTGCTCCATGGAACCCGTCAAAAAAATAAAGGGTATGTTGAGTGATGCGTCATTGACATAGTTCGCCAATCGGATACCATCCCGAGTACCGTTTAAATAAATATCAATAACCAAAAGATCAAAATCAAGGGTATGCAGTACGGTTAGGGCCGCATTATAGTTACGGGCAACCCCAGCAAGTTCAAAATGGTCACTTGGGAGGGATTGCTTAAAATTCTGGATATCGGCTTCATCATCTTCCAACAAAAAAACGGTAATCTTTCTCTTCATGACTTCAGCTCATTTGAATACAAGGTGATAAATACGGACGTTCCCCCATCTTTTTCACTTTCAATGGTAAAACGACCCTGGTTACGTCGAACAAACTCACGGCATAGGGTCAATCCCAAACCCGTGCTGAGTTTCCCCTGGGTATCGGGTTGGGCGCTAATCTGCTTCGTTTCCATACCCACTCCAAAATCCCTGAGTTCAATGGTACATTGATTTCCCTTGGTTTCGGCTTTCAGGTGTATTTCACTTTTGCGGTTGGAAAATTTGATGGCATTGTCCAGAACATTCCTAAAAACCACCTTGATACTGTTGAGATCGGCCCAAATGTGTTGATTGTTTTTTAGGCCATTTTTAAAATGGATGGTCTTTTCCTCAAGAATGGGCCTATAATCATACAGCACTTGATTCCATACGGCGTGCAGTGACAACACTTCAGGAAAGAACCTAAGGGCCTCCTTATTGTCCAATACCCAATGCAAGGTGTTGTCCATCAGTAGCGAGGTTTTCTTTGAAAGTCGATAACTCTCGCAAAGTGCTTGTTGTAAAGGTCCATCCGTGGGCCTTTCCATCAATCCCTGTAGTTTGGAGGCAATGGCATGTATGGGTGTCTTTAAATCATGGGTCAGAATGGAAAACAGCTTGTCCTTGGTGCGGTTCAGTCGGTCCAGATGGTTTCTCTGATTTTTGATGAGTTTGTTTTTCTGTGCCGTACGTACCCAAAAAATACCGATCAAGCCAGCAACCGTAAACAGGGAAATGGCCAAGACAGTAAATAGGTTCTTGCGCCAAGCTTCCTTGGCAATTTGGGCCTCCTGCAAATCGGTTACCAATTTCAGCTGTTGTATTTCACTTTCCCTGGCGTTTACAGCGATTTCCTTGTCTTTTTGTGCCAGTTCCCAGACTTTGTCCCTATTCCAGATACTGTCCTTTATTTTTTCATAGTGCTTGCGGTAGGCAATGGCCTTGGCATAGGCCTTTCGGTTCTCTTCAACCACGGACATGTTCAGATAGGCATTCTGCAATACTTTAAGGTCATTGGCTTTTTTGGCATAGTAAAGGCCTTTTTTAAAAAGCGGAATGGCCTGATCGTCAAGGTACTGTACATAGTATAGGTTGGCTAAATCCATACTGGAGCGTGCGAGCCCCAAGGTATCCTTAAAGCGTTTGTTCAGTTCATAGCTTTCCCGTAGGTTTTCCCCGGCTTTTTTATATTGGGCCGAGTGAAGGTAGGCTAGGCCCAAGTTATGTAAAAAAACACGAGAGTTTCTTGAAGCATTTTTGTAGTGATTTGATTTCCAGTGCTCTAAAACTTCAATTGCACTTTTAAAATCCAATTCCTTTATATAAATTTCACTAAGTACCAATTGGCTTTTTCCTGCGACGCCATTGTCAAAATATCCAAAGTCAATTGCATTTTTAAGACTGTGAATAGCCTCTTCATGTAGTAATTTTTCATTCAATATAAATCCTTTAATCGAATGCAATAATTGTAGTATCAATGAATCTTGAATATTCATTCGCTCCAAAAGTTTAGATACTTGAACATAGGAAGAGTCGAGTTCGTATTTAGAAAAAAATAAGTGTGCTTTATGATACGCCTTTTCTTCTGATGGTTGCAAAATGTTTCCCTTCGCTTTGCATTTAGGACAAGATTGCGAAAAAACATCCATAAAATGTTCTGGAAGTACATTCTCTTGGGAAAAGGAAGATCCAATAAAGAAGAAAACCGAAAAAAAAACCCATACTTTTTTCGAAAAGAAACAAATAAAGTCCAATGTCTATATTTTACGTAGAGCTTCCCGTGGTAGTCACTGTCCCCCGAGTTGTTTTTGGATCGCCAAATTCATACACCACTTTGAACGCCCCTTCCTTATCAAAACGTTTTGAAGCCCGGTACCACAAAATCATGTGCCATAAATCATGCGGGCCTTCCTGGGGGGTGATATTGTCCTCCCATTTGATCTTGATGAGCCGTGTCTCCAATTTTCCGGCCGGAGTACCCCTCTTTTTCCTTTTACCGGGATCACTTACGGTAAACTCCTTAACACTGGAGGGAATAAAGGCGACAATACCAATGCAATAAGGGTAATCCCCTTCTTCATTGATGGTAAAGGTGACAAAGGGTTCTCCGGAGTGGATGCCGTCCAATTGTGAGACCAGTTTGTTTTTTTCGATTCGTGTGGATAGTAAGGGTTGGACTCCTTTCATGGTTTGAATGGTTTAGATGGGTTAGTACACATTAAAAATCTACCTAGCCAAGGGTCGTTGTCAGGAAAGAAAATGGGGAGAAAAAACAAATCCTTAAGGAGTTGCCTTAGCTAAATTTACACTTTTTTCCCCTATTTTGTAGGGTAATTACGGACAAATAGACCAAAGTAGCCTAGGCTCTATAGGGGATTTCCTTTATTTTTAAATCTGTCTTAGTTTAGAATATGTCATAACTTATAGTATTTAAGACAATTAAATAACCTCCATACTTAGGCTAATAAGCTGAGTTCATAGATATCAAAAAACATGAATCAAAAGTGATGTGTCAAGTAATATTGCCTGTTGTAGTCACTGTCCCTCGCGTAGTTTTAGGGTTACCGTATTCATAAACCACCTCTACGGCACCATCCTTATCGGCAGGGTTTTTAGTATTGTACCAAACCACGATTTGCCAAAGATCACAAGGGGTCGTATTTGGCGTGATTTCATCAGTCCATTTAACCTTTAAGGTCCTGACTTGAATTTCTCCGGCAGGAGTTTTGACGGGATGTTTGTCACTGGGACCCACAACAGTAAATTCCCTTACTTGGGAAGGCACATAGGCCAATACTGCTGCACAATATGGAAACTCTCCATTCCGCTCGTTGATTTCAAAGGTGGCAAAGGGTTCTCCAGCATGCACATTGGTTAAGTCAGTAGCTAATTTCTTTTTTTCAATCCGAGTTTCCATAACAAAATGCATTTTTAAATTTATCGGTCCCGCACCGCAAAAGTGAGTATCCGAAAATACAATTAAGAGTAATGAACAAGATAAAAATAAAGAAAATGCTTACAAAAAAGATTTTCTATAATTCGCCAAAAATAGCATTGATCTGTGCCCACTGTAGGAGCATTATGGTCTTGGCATCTTTTATCACCCCATTTTCAAATTTATGCAAAGCCTCTGAAAAGGACATTTCAAGTACTTCAATGTTCTCCGTCTCATCCGCTGCACCACCGCCTTTACTGACCTTCATCCCATCTTCATATTCCCCGATAAAGAAATAGAGGATTTCGGTCACCGATCCTGGGGACATGTAAGATTCGAAAACTTTGGTCACTTTATCAATTTTATAGCCCGTTTCCTCCTCCACTTCCATTTTTATGGTTTCTTCCGCATTGCCCTTCTCAAGAATGCCGGCACAGGCTTCAATCATCATCCCATCCCCATTGCCATTAAGATAGGTAGGCATACGAAACTGTCGGGTAAGCACCACGGTACCCTTTTGTTTGTTGTAAAGTAAAATGACGGCCCCATTACCGCGGTCATAGGCCTCGCGTACCTGGGTTTCCCAGATACCATCCTCCCGCAAGTACTCAAAGGTGACCTTATTGAGGGAATACCAGTTATTGGATAGCAACTCTTTTTTAATGTTTTTGACCTTTCCGTACCTCATAAAATATATTAAATCATTGCGGCTTCATTTAAATATCTTCTAAAGGGCAACATTTCAAAATACGTTGCCAATACCAAATCATTAAAGTCCGGGTGCAAGACATCCTTTTGGGTAATCTCCCGCACCACCGCAAAGGACTTGTTTCGGAGTAGGTCGATGTGGGGATGGTCATTGGAAAACCCTTTTGGCGCATTGGTCAAACGTTCATCTTTGTACAGACTCCCAAAGGTGGCTTTGAAGGATTTCTGACGCATAATTTTCACCAGTTCCTCCCCATTGTAATCAATACCATCCCTGATGTTTCGAAGCGTTTTGGGGTCCGGGCGCCAAAACCCTCCCGCAAGCATACATTCATTGACCCCAATGTGGATATAGAAATCAGCAGATTTTGGTGCTTTGTCCAGTCCAGCGCCAAAATGATCTTTATAGACCGGTTTATTGGGATGGAACATTAAATTGTTGTTGATACGATTAATACCTCGTTTCCCAGGGGTGGAGTAATAACCCTCATCCCGTTCCTCCAGTATTGCGTTCAACCCATCCAACCAACCCATAAAATCGTTTCGTATGCCATGATACCTTTTGCGATGGGTATCCATCCATTCTTTGTTGTTGTTGTTTTGGAGTTCCTCCAAAAAATTGAAGAGATTTTTAAAGTCCAAAATTGCAAGTGTTTTTCCGAAGGTAAAAAAAGCGGACCAATCCCTTCATTAATTTTTAATATTACCTAAAAGAATGCCACGAGACTTCTTCAGGGTGCGCCGCAATCAAAAACCCCGGTCGCCCATGGCAATATCTCCTAAGGTACCCAATATGCTACCTTCGCCTTTGTCTTTTCCTCCCCTTGGAATGGCAGCTAGAACACGGCCTGCCAGTCGGCTAAACGGCAAAGACTGTACATAAACCGTACCCGGCCCGCGTAAGGTCGCAAAAAAGAGACCTTCCCCGCCAAAGACGGTATTCCGAATCCCACCTACAAATTCAATGTTGTAATCCACATCTTTTGAAAAGCCCACAATACATCCCGTGTCCACTTTCAAGACCTCCCCAGGAGCAAGGGTTTTCTTGGCCATAGTGCCTCCCGCATGGACAAAAGCCATCCCGTCTCCCTCTAATTTTTGCATAATAAACCCTTCGCCGCCGAAAAGCCCACGACCCAATCGTTTGGAGAATTCAATACCCACGGTAACGCCTTTTGCGGCACATAAAAAGGCGTCTTTTTGACAGATAAACTTACCGCCAACTTCAGAAAGATCTAATGGTAAAATCTTGCCTGGATAGGGTGAAGCAAAACTGACCTGTTTTTTCCCCTGACCCACATTCAAAAAAGCGGTCATAAAAAGGCTTTCTCCGGTCAATAATCGTTTTCCAGCGGAGAATAACTTGCCCAGCACCCCGGAATCCTGATTGGACCCATCACCAAATATGGTATCCATTTTAATATCGGTATCCATCATCATAAAGCTGCCGGCTTCCGCTACCACTGCTTCTTGGGGATCCAGTTCAATTTCAACATATTGCATTTCTTCCCCATAAATCTCATAGTCTATTTCGTGATTTGTGCTATTCATAATGTTTCTTATATTCTTTTAAATACTTATTAGTTAAAAACAAGCTGTAGGTGTTACATTTTTATCACGAAAAAATATGATTAGTAGGGAATAAGATGAATTTAGGTAGATTTTATTTAAAAACATCATTATGAACAATTGTTCCCTCCAGGCCTACGGCATAAATACCAACTTCATTGCTTCCCCAAAGACCATAAAAAGGAATATCAGCCTCAAAAACTGTTTCAAGTGCCTGGCGCTCTAAATCATATCTATATATTCTATTGCCCGTTCTAAATCTACTTGTAGCAAGGTATACGTCTTTTGAATTAAAAATTTTGAATCCTCCTATTGGTAGAAGACCACTTTCCAAAATTTGCCAATTTGCACCATCGTATGCTAATAAATTACCTCCCGTACCTGTAGCATATATTTCATTTTCCGAAATCCCTTCAATTCTATCCAGAAAATTTCCCTGCAATTTGTATTCTTCAAACATTGAAGACCAAGTATCTCCGTCATACTGCATGATATAATCCTCTTCCCCATTGTAGCCAACCAAATAAAGTTCATTATTTATACCCCATACATCAGTTACCAAATGATCTTCAGAGTCATAGATCTTAACCAACTCATCAGACTCTATTCTATATAATCCATCCCACGCCGTTATGTAGACAGTACTATTAATAATCTCAATATTTGTGAATGATATATCTGTTCGAATTTCTTCCCATTCATTTCCATTGTACTTTAAAAGAATCCCCCTATCCACACCATCAGCCACTTGTCCCACTACATATATTTCATTGCACGAAATACCTGCTATGCCTAAAAGCACCAACCTTGAATTGAATCCTTCTTTTTCAACCACCCATGTCCCATCAATTTCCCTTAAAACCGTTCCTAAATGAATGCTTGGGTCAACAGCTAATGAACCTCCAACAGCATATAAACAATCGTTATTTCCCCAAACTCCACCTAACGGAACCTCCTCCTCGGTAGAAGATACAAGCCATATTCCACTCAGATTAGCTTCAGGTGCATTAATCGAGTTGTCATTATTCGTACAGCTAACAAGGAAAATAATTGTAATTGATAGTAGTGCTTTTTTCATTTGAAATGTATTTTGAGTTTCTTTGAAAGAACATCAAATTTTATTCCATTAAAATTTCATCTAGGTTAATAAATTGTTATTTGAGTTTGTTGATTTGAACCGCACAATATCGGGTAGTCTATTTCGTGTGCGTTCATTTTTTGATTGTTTTATATGTTCATCCTATTGGTAACTTAATTTACTTTTTTGTTACGGATGGTAATAAAAAAGGCGGCCAACAAGCCGCCTTATTCCTTTTCTATATTGCAACGCTTAAGCCTCCACGACGTCAGCGTCAGGGGCATTTTTTTTGACGGAAGCAATGCCATTTTCCATGGCGTCCGTAGAACTGTACATTTCACTTTTACCAATAACTTGACCATTGGTAGCGTTCAAGGTAAAGAAAGGGCTACCGTCCTTTGCGGTTTTGCGTTCAAATTGCCCATCATCCTGCGAATTTTTGCGAACGGATTCAATTCCATTTTTGCAACCGTCCATACTGGCATAGCTTTGGCTGGTCAAAATGACCTGCCCGTTACCTGCTTTTAAGTTGAACATGCATTTGTCCGATCCTGAAGCTTTGATTTCAAATTTTCCCATCTATGTATAAATTAATTTTCGGTTATTCAATACGTTTTGAAATTACTAAAATTTTGGTCGATTCATACATCATATGATAAAAACCCGTATTTCGAATCTCGATATACCTATTGGACACCCTTTTTTAAAAAAGTCACTGTGAAAACTCAACTTTTCAATTTCACCGTCCATTCAAAATTAAACGTCGAGACCACTACCCCATCCTGATTGACTCCAACAGATTTCATCCAAATGGTTTGTCCTTCCCCAGTAGCTATGGTCTGCTTCAATGCGTCAGCTATCAAATGCCCATCTTCGCAGGTAAAGGTGATCCTTCCCGTAGCTTTTTTTGAAAAGTGCGCGTTATTGTTCTGAACCAACATGGAGATTTTTCGACCACTTTGCCGAATTGCAGTGGAAACCATAATACCGGTGGTAAATTCTGCTGCCATCCCCTGCACCGCCCAAAACATTGAGTTGAAAGGATTTTGATTGAACCATCGATGCTTTACTGTTGCCACCGCTTTGGTAGCATCCATATACTTCAATCGTACCCCGCACCACCAGGCGGATGGAAGGTTAAAAAAGGTAAAAAGGTTTACTTTGAAAGTCGAAGGTGGGTTCATACATTGTCGTTAGTCCGCATAAAGGTCTGCAATTTCTTTGGCAAACTTCTTACGAATGACCCTTCTTTTTAACTTTAAGGTCGGAGTTAGCTCAGACTCGCTCCCATCCTCATGTAAGGGCAACCACTGTTGGGGAACTAAAGCAAACTTCTTCACCTGTTCAATATGACTGAACTGTGGATTGTATTTATCGATGACCTTTTGATATTTTCTTTGCACTTTTTTATGTTGTACCATGGGTTCCAGACCCTTCCATTCCAATGCTTTTCCCTCGCACCAATTCTTTAAGGCCTCTTCTGCGGGAACGATCAAAGCGGTAACAAATTTTTGCTTATCCCCTACCACCATCATCTGCTCTATTAAAAAGTCCTCTTTCATTTTATTTTCAATAGGTGCAGGGGCTACGTATTTACCGCCGGAAGTCTTTAGGAGCTCCTTCTTACGGTCCGTGATCTTAAGGAACTTTCGTCCATTCTCCCCATGAACGATTGTTCCAATATCACCCGTCCGGAACCACTTCTTTCCGTCCCTTTCTGTGAATACCTGTGCTGTAGCTTCCGGCTTTTTGTAATAGCCTTTCATCACATTAGGGCCATAGGTCAAAATCTCACCTTCTCCTTCCCGATACTCCCCATCCGTATCGATGTGTACTTCAACACCATTAATAAGGGGACCGGTCGTACCTAAAATGACACCATCTTCTTCCATAGTATTGACCGTTATCGTGGGAGAGGTCTCCGTTAATCCGTACCCTTCGCGAATAGGAATTCCCGCGGCACAAAAGACTTGAATAATTTTTACAGGGCAAGGAGCTGCGCCCGTAACAATGGCTTTTACATTGCCACCTAAGGCCTCCCGCCATTTACCAAAAATTAACTTGTCTGCAACTTTCCACTTCAATCGTTTTCCAAACGATAGTTTCTGATTGATCTGGTAATCATTTGTCATTTCCAAAGCCCAGAAAAACAACTTCTTTTTGGTGCCCTCTAAGCTCAACCCCTTATTATAAATAGCCTCATATACTTTTTCAAGTAATCGTGGTACAGCGCAAAAGGTAACGGGTCTTACCGCCTGTAAATCTCCTTCAGGGCCGCTAAGATTATCTGTTCCGGTAAAATGAACCTGCGCGCCCATATACACATAGACCATGGCTGCAGCACGTTCAAAAATGTGGCAAAGGGGTAAAAAACTCAATACATTTTCCCCCGCTTCAGCGGTTAAATGCGGCGAGGTCTCTTTTACTACATGTAGGATATTGGAATGGCTAAGCATTACGCCCTTGGGATTTCCTGTGGTACCGGAGGTGTAAATTATGGTTGCCAGATCTTCGGATTGTATTCCGCTTTTGATGTGCTCCACCGCATCAACCTTTAAGGTGTTAAAAATAGAACTCCAATGTTCACCGTCAGTTTCTTTATCAAAAACATAGATATACTCGAGTGTTTTGACCTTTGTTTTAGCTGCTGTCAATTTATTAACCAAATCCAAAGCGCCACAAAACGCCACCTTTACCTCGGCTTCATTTAAAATATACTCATATTCCCCTACGCTAATTGTTGGATAAAGCGGCACGCTTATCATCCCAGCCATTTGGATGGCAAAATCCATAATCAACCATTCCGGGCGATTTTTATAGGCAACTAAGGCAATCTTATCCCCTTTGTTCAATCCCAGGGATAACAAACCAGAAGCCGCTTGTTCGGCCATTTCTACTACTTGCCGGGTACTGTAGGATTGCCATTTGTTATTTGAATTTCGGGAACTAAGGGCCTTGTCTAGAGGGAACGTCTCTTGCTGGTGATAGAGCAAGTCAAATAATCGGGTCATTAAAGTAGTCCATTTCGGTTTTCGCTGCTATAATTTACAAAATTGCAGACTAAGTTACTTGGCAATCACTTTGAAACCTTTAGGTTACTCGAATAGTAAACTGATAAATTCTGCTACGCAGGCGGGTTTTTCTGAATTTTCGATCTCTGCGGTACAATTCCAGGTTATTTTCAACCCCGTTGCTCCATAAGGTTCAACTTCAACAATACTTCCTGATATCCGAAGGCGACTGTCCACCAAGACAGGACTTGGAAATCGCACTTTGTTCAAACCATAGTTCAGCCCCATTTTAGCTGATTTGACAGTAACCAAATCCCCCAACATTTTTGAAAACAGGGACAAGGATAAAAAGCCATGGGCGACGGGTTTCCTAAAGGGAGACAACTTTTCAGCTTTTTCAACATCTACGTGTATCCATTGAAAGTCTTGGGTGGCCTTTGCAAAGGCATCGATCATTTCCTGGGTCACCACCAACCAATCTCCCTTGGGAAGTGCTTTCCCTTTCCAGGTTTTGAATTCTTTTAAGTTGCTTACTACCAATTTTGCCATCTTCTTTTTTTATCGTGACGTTCCTCCATCAATGGTTAAGCAGATTCCGGAAACAAATCGTGCTTCATCCGATGCTAAATACAAATAGCCATATGCAATGTCAATAGGTTGAGCCACAGTTTGCAAAGGAATACTTGCCCTGATAGCTGCAAAGTGTTCTTCCGGAATTTTCTTCACCATATCCGTCATGGTAAAGCCCGGGGCAATAGCGTTAGCCGTTATCCCATATTTCCCCAATTCCACGGTCCAGGTTTTGCTCATGGCAATCACCCCGGCTTTGGTTGCGGCATAATTGGTCTGACCAAAATTACCGCGTAGTCCAACATTTGAAGCGGCGCTAACAATACGGCCGTATTGATTGGCTTTCATATAGGAGGCTACGGCCTGGGTGCAAATAAAGACCCCTTTTAAATTGACATTTATGACCGCATCCCATTCGTCTTCACTCATTTTTTCCAAGGTACGATCCCGGGTGATTCCCGCATTATTGATAAGGATATCTATCTTGCCATGCTTCGAATTTATCTTTTCAAACAATGCTTCTATGGCGTCCTTGTCGGTGACTGATACCGAATGAAATTCTGCTTTGCCCCCAGCTGCTTTAATTCCATTGGCCACTTCCGTTCCCTGAGGAAGCAGATCCACTATGATCACTGTGGCCCCTTCCTTTGCAAACAATTCGGAAACGGCTTGTCCAATGCCACGTGAACCCCCGGTTACTATGGCTACCTTATCTTTTAGTCTCATAAGAAAGTTAAATTGTTACTATTAGTTTACCCATTACCTTTCGTGCCGTCATTTCTTCCAGGGCCAATGCAGTATGCTTTAAATCATATGTTTTATGAATGTAGGGCTTTACTTTCCCTTCCGCATGCCATTGCATTAATTGCATACTATTTTCCATATTCGCTTGCGGTTCCTTCATTGCAAAGCTTCCCCAAAAGACCCCAACGATTTCCGCTTCTTTGAGCAATGGAAGATTCAATGGAATTTTTGGAATATCCCCTGCTGCAAATCCAACCACCAAAAATCGTCCATAGCGCGCGGTGGCCCGCAAGGCAGGTTCAGAATACGAACCCCCAACAGGATCATAAACGATATCCACACCCTTGCCATCCGTCATTTCTTTTAGCGTACCCTTAAGGTCTTGCGCAGTGTAGTTAACCGTTACATCCGCGCCGTACTTTTTACACAGCTCCAATTTCTCATCCGTCGAAGCAGCGGCAATTACTTTCGCGCCCATCAACTTGCCCAACTCAACCGCTGCCAGCCCAACACCCCCCGATGCTCCCAGCACCAATAAGGTCTCTCCTTCCTTAAGTTTACCCCGATCCCGAAGGGCATGATAGGAAGTACCATACGCCATTAAAAAAGAAGCGGCCGTCTCAAAATCCATTTGTGGCGGTTTTGGAAAACAGGCATTGGCGGGCACCACTACTTCCTCCGCCAGCGCGCCATAGGGCACAAATCCGAACACTTCCTGCCCTACTTTCAGCTGCTTAACCCCTTCTCCTACGTCCTTGACAACTCCGGCCAAATCACTACCCGGGGTAAACGGTAAATTGGGTTTAAACTGATATAATCCCTGAATAATCAACGTATCCGGAAAATTGAGCCCACAAGCTTTCGTGGCTACCACCACCTGTTTTGGTCCCGCCTTAAGGCTTTCAATATCCTCCAATACCAGATTCGAGGGAGGTCCATAGCTTTTACAACGAATCGCCTTCATCGCACTATTCTTGTAAAACTTTTAGTACCAATTTCCCCATTTTTTCACCGCTAAAAAGGCGATTGTAGGTTTCTGGGAAATTTTCAATGCCTTCATACACATCTTCTTTGCTTTTTAGTTTCCCCTGGGCCATCCACATGCCCATTTGTTGTGCGCCCTCACCATAGCGTTTTGCCCAATCAAAGACGACCATGCCTTGCATGGTGGCTCTATTGACCAAGAGGGAAAGGTAATTACTAGGACCTTTGATGGCCATTTTGTTGTTGTATTGCGAAATGGCTCCACATATCACAATACGCGCGTGCATTCGAAGTCGGGACAGGGCGATATCCAAGATTTCCCCTCCTACGTTGTCAAAATACACATCGATGCCTTTTGGGCATAATTCCTTAAGTCGGTCACGAACTTTTTCGTTCTTGTAATCGATGGCCCCATCAAAGCCAAGTTCATTTTTGATGTACTTGCATTTATCCGGCCCACCCGCTATTCCTACTACCGTACAGCCTTTGATTTTTGCAATTTGACCGACGATACTACCCACGGCACCAGCAGCGCCGGAAACCAAAACTACATCCCCTTCCTTGATTTTTCCAATCTCAAGAATTCCGAAATAGGCGGTCATGCCAGGCATTCCCAAAGTTCCGATATAGGTTGGCAGCGGTGCTAATTTTGGGTCAATAGGATAATAGCCCTTTCCATCGGTCGCTACATATTGTTGTACGCCACCACTACCTGAAACAAAATCACCTACTTTAAATTTCGGATGGTTATTGGATGCAATAACTTCACCTACCGCACCGGCACGCATTACCGAACCAATGGGCATAGGTGCAATATAGGACTTGGAATCGTTCATCCAACCCCGCATGGCCGGATCTAATGAAACATAATGTTGCCTAATTACTACTTCACCATCTTTAGGTTCCGGAATAGGGTTGGAAACTAAATTCCAAGTATCCTCCCCAGCTTCCCCAACGGGTCTTTTTACAAATAATAATTGCTTGTTCATTTTCTTCTATTCTATTTTTTCTTGTTTGTAAAATGGGCAACATAGGCCATCATTTTTGCCCGTATTTCGGGTTTCCACCATAGTTTGGCAGTCTGATCCATTGTGTTTTCAGGCTTAGATGCCAAGTTATTTAGAAGTGGTTTTCGCAATTTGGCTTTGGTATTGCCCAGAATTTCCTCATCTGCCTTCAAATAGTGTTGCATTTGTTTTTCAGCACGGGGCAACACTTCTTCCAAGGGTAGCAATTCATCTACCAGTCCACAAGAAAGGGCTTCTTGACCATTCAATAATTTACCTTCCAAAATATAGCGATGGGCCAAACCCCTACCTATCCAATAGGCATAACACTCCACAAGGTCTTGACTAATCTGAACATTCACCGCTACTTCGTTCAAACCAATGACATAGTTGTCGCCATCGGCCATATACCTATTGTCACAGGTCACAGCCAAAACGCAACCTCCAGCTGGAGAATGCCCGGTAATTGCAGCAATAAGCGGCTTTTTAAACCGAAGCATTTCGGTGTAAAGACTTCCGAATGCTACGAAGAAATCATCCATTTGAGGCGTATTGTATTGCATGAGTTCCACTAGATCCAATCCCGCGGAGAAGAAATGGGGTTTCCCGGTAAGTACAGCGCCTTTTATCACCTCCCTTTTGGAGAGTAGTTCAAATGCCTCCCGCAATTCTTGCACCATTTCAAAATTGATCGCATTGGCCTTGCCCCTATCCAACTGAACAATAGCATACTTTTCCTTTTCAATTATTTGTATCGTATTCATATGCACTACATCAATGAATTTCCTCCGTCCAGGGTAATGGTCTGCCCTGTAATAAATTTAGAATTGTCAGAGGCCAGCCAGCAAATTGCTTCCGCGATTTCATCGGCCTTACCAAAACGGCCCATAGGGATAAAGCGTTTTAATTTATCCCCCATCTCTGGACGAACCGCCAATAACCGATCCAACAAGGCCGACTCTGTAAAACCAGGACAAACAGCATTAATTCGGATGTTTCGCCTACCATATTCCAATGCTGCCGACTTGGTCATCCCTACCACTGCAAACTTGCTGGCTGCATAGGATAGATTATTGCCCGAGGGCTTCAGCCCGGCCAGTGAGGCCACGTTGACAATAGTGCCATGACCCTGATTTACCATAACACCCAAAACCAGTTTCATACAATGAAAAACCCCGGTTTGATTCACTGCAATTACATTATGCCAATCTTCCAAGGTATGATCTGCTGTTTTGGCTTGATTTTTCCCACCAATTCCAGCATTGTTAACCATCACATCTATCTTCTTGTGTTTTTCAAACGTTCCGGACACCAATTTCTCTACCGCCTTAAAATCCGTCACATCGGTTTTTTGGGCAATCGCCTTTCCACCATCCATTAAGATCTCCTCGGCTACTTTTTGGGCATTTTCCAAATTGATATCAGAAACTATAACCTGTGCTCCATGCGTACCAAAAAGTTTAGCCGTTGCTCTTCCAATACCATTTCCCGCCCCGGTGATGATGACTATTTTATCTTTCAAATTCATTTTATTGAATGGATTTGCAATGAATTAATCTTGAATCGTCCAATGCGCGTTCCCGAAGGTGAGCGGGATACCCATCAGCCTTTACCATTCCCATAAAGTGTGCAAAGGAATGGTATCTGACCACAATTACTGCATCCCAGAGTGCTTCATCAACCGGGCCAATAAGCATATGCTTGGGAGCACCAAAGAATATCACCTTGGCCTCTGCTTTTTCCAGAAAGGGGGCAGCAGCATTTAAATAATGGCTATACGCTGCTTTACCAGTTTCTCCGGTGGCCTCAACCTGTTTTTTGTACTTCAAAAGATTCAACATGATCACCGGTTCATCACCAGTTACCGCTTTGAACTTCATAAATACCTCAGGGTTTACGTCCAAATAGGATTCCATTTAATTCAGTTTATCAATTTTATTTTTTTGTACAGCCCTCCAGGCTGTTTTGCAACAAAGTGCGGCAGCTTTATTCAAGTTTGCAAATTTTGGGTCCTGGGTATACCCCTGCTTGTACCGATAATAAATCTGTTGGGCGATAACCGCTATTTTAAAAAGGCCATAGGTGTAGTAGAATACCAAATTGTCTATAGACCTACCACTTTTCAAAGCGTATTGATGTACAATTTCACTACGCGACGGATTACCTTTCATAACCGTTGGTGAGGGTAAGCCCTGTTTCATGAATTCCGGATCATCATGGGTGGTCCAATAGCCCAAGGAGGTGCCCAAATCCATTAAGGGGTCCCCAAGCGTACACATCTCCCAATCCAATATGGCAGATATGTTTTTCCAATCCTTTCCCGAAAAAACGACATTGTCGTATTTGAAGTCGTTGTGAATTAGGCTATGGTCATACCGTTGAGGTTGATTGTCTTCCATCCAGGCCATTACTTTTTCCGCTTCAGGAACGGAATCGGTAGCAGCAGCGAGATATTGCTTGCCCCAGTTCAGCACTTGACGGCTAACATACCCATCAGGTTTCCCTAAATCGGACAATCCTGCGGCTGCATAGTCAATTTTATGAAAGGCGACAAAAGTATCCAACCATGTATTGGAAATCGTGGTAAAATCCTCCGGGGGTACTTGCTTTTTGTATGCGGCCTTGGCGGACAAAATCGCGCCTTCCACTTTTTCCATGAGATAAAAAGGAGCGCCTATGAACTTGTCGTTATCGCAATAAACGTAAACCTTTGGGGTTTTTTCAAAAACGGGATTTAAATGTTTGAGCACCCTGTACTCGCGCCCCATATCATGACCTCTTTTGGGAGCGTTGAAGGGAGGACGGCGGAGTACATACTCTCGTTCCTCAATTTGAAGCAAATACGTGAGATTTGAGTAGCCATTAGAAAATTGATGGGTCACCAATTCGCTGGTTATCGAAGTAATCAACGCGTTTTTGACCAAAAATGCTTTTAGGTTTTGGATATCCAACTCCTCACCCTGACGCACAGTTCGTATGGGGTTGTCCAAGGCCATAATCTATACGGTATACTTTTTTATAATGCTTTTACCCAATTGGCTCATATGTACCTCATCCGGTCCGTCTGCCAGGCGAAGCATGCGAGCGGCTGCAAAGAAATGTGCCAAAGGCGTATCGTTGCCTACTCCTTTTCCGCCCAAAACCTGAATGGCCCTGTCAATTACCCGTAGTGCCATATTCGGGGCACTAATTTTAATCATGGCAATTAAGTCCCTGGCTTCTTTATTTCCAACCTTATCCATTTTATCCGCAGCAGATAATACCAATAATCTGGTCTGTTCAATTTCAAAAGCCGATTTGGCTATCGCCTGACGAACGCTACTGTAGGTATCCAGTGTTCTGCCAAAAGGTTTTCGCTCAACCGTTCGTTTTGCCATAATTTCCAGGGCGCGTTGCGCCATACCTATCAATCGCATACAATGGTGTATACGTCCCGGGCCTAGTCGACCCTGTGCTATTTCAAAACCCCTGCCCTCACCTAGTATGAGATGGGTCTTTGGTACGCGCACATCATTTAACTGGACTTCGGCATGACCTTCCGGAGAGTCGGTATATCCAAATACGGTAAGGGGCCGGATGATCTCTAGCCCAGGGGTATCCATGGGTACCAAAATCATGCTCTGTTGTTTGTGTCTTGGGGCATTAAAATCCGTTTTCCCCATCACAATAGCTATCTTACAATTGGGATCCATTGCTCCCGAAGACCACCATTTTCTTCCGTTAATGATATACTCATCTCCATCTGCTATAATGGAGGTTTCAATATTGGTAGCGTCAGAAGACGCTACTTCCGGTTCTGTCATCAAAAAAGCCGAGCGGATCGTACCCTCAAGCAGCGGTTGCAACCATGCATTTTGTTGCGCCTGGGAGCCGTATTTGGCCAATACTTCCATATTTCCGGTATCCGGGGCACTACAATTAAAAATTTCCGAAGACCAAAGGATTTGACCCATTTGTTCTGCCAGAGGAGCATATTCCAGGTTGCTTAGGCCCGGACTAAACGCCTTGTAGGACTTTGGCAAAAACAGATTCCACAGCCCTTCTTCCTTTGCTTTTTGTTTAAGTGCTTCGGTGCCTGGCCATCGTTTCCAGGCATTGTTGGGATGGGAATGAAAGGCATATACTTCATCCTCAACAGGTCTTATGTGTTGCGAAATAAAATCGCTTAGTTTCCTTTGAAGCTGTAAAGATTTTTCGCTGTATTCGAAATTCATATCAAACCTATTATCCGGAAATGAGATACCCTCCATCTGCAGTGTATACGCCTCCGGTCATATAGGACCCTGCATCGGAAGCTAAGAGCATAACCAATCCGGCCATCTCGTCAGGTTCCGCCATTCGTTGTAAAGGTATCGTGTTTGTATACATCCCCAGGGTTTTCTCATCGCTCCATAACGCCTGGCTAAACTTGGTTTTAATCAATCCCGGACATATCACATTGGAACGGATACCATATTTTCCCCACTCCTTTGCCTGGTTCTTGGTTAACATGATCAGAGCGGCTTTGGTCATACTATATAGGCCCAAACGAAAACCGGGATGTACGCCCTCTACCGACGCAATATTGATGATACTTCCGCCTCCGTCTTTCATATGCGGTTGTACCAAATTGGATAACAACCAGGGCGCTTTTACATTTACCCCCATGATCTTATCAAACACCTCCTCGCCTGCTCCTTCCAAAGGACCGTAAAACGGATTGATAGCGGCATTATTCACTAAAACATCTATCCGTCCGTATGATTTAAGTGTTTCATCCACAAGGTTTTGACGCTGTTCGGCATCACCAATATGACAGGCGATGCCTATAGCCTCCATACCTTGTTTTGTAAATGCTGACGCAACGGCATCAACAGCATCCTGTTTCCTACTGCTCACGACCACCTTAGCCCCGTTCTCCGCAAGACCTTGCGCAATAGAACGGCCTATGCCTTTGCTGGAACCGGTAACAATGGCCACTTTTTCGGAAAGATCAAATTTTGAAGTTATCCCGTTCATTTAGGCAAAAATCTTTTTATCCGTATTTAAGGTCAAGGTCTCCTGGTTCATCAAAACCTCAGCAAGTCCCAGAGTCTTGGGTAGCTCATATTTAAAATAAAATCGCATCGCATGAATTTTACCTTCATAAAATTCGGTTGCACTTGAACCAGTACCGGTAATCAAAGCTTCTTGCGACTTTATTCCGATTTCAAGCCACTGCCAACCGATAACTATAGTGCTGAAAAACTCCATAAAAGGAGTAGCATCAGCCAGAAAACGCTGGTAGTCACCCTGCATGGCAAAGGTCATAAGGGACTGCAGTACGCTTTGTGTTAGCTCCAATTTTTCCCCTAATTTTTGAGCATAAGGCAGTAGCGATTCATAGGTCATTGCCCTTTTAATGGCGTGTTTTATCTCTTCCGATACTAGCGAAAGCGCCTCACCGTTTTCCATAGGGATCTTTCTTCCCAATAAGTCTTGGGATTGGATGCCCGTGGTCCCTTCATAAATAGCAGAAATTCGGATATCCCTTAAATATTGCTGCAGTATATAATCGGAGCAAAAACCATATCCTCCAAGCACCTGAACCCCGTTATTGACCGAAGTGATGCCCATTTCTGAGGGATATGTTTTTACTACCGGAGTTAAAATTTCCAATAGTAATTTATTGCGTTTCCTATCTTCCTCGCTGGTTGCGGATATGGATAGGTCGTGGTATTTAGAGGTTAAGAAAACCAGACTAAGGGAACCCTCCGAAACAACCTTTTGTAGCAACAACATTCGGCGCACATCCGGATGGTTCACAATCAGTGTCTGCTCTTGGGAAACATCTTTCTTGCCGGTTCGCTGCAATTCACGCCCTTGTGGCCGTTCGTGGGCATAATTCAAGGAGGCGTGATATGCGGCAGTGGCAATTGCCGCCGCTCCCCTACCTACGGCAATGCGGGCGCCGTTCATCATTAAAAACATATATTTTAAGCCTTGGTTAGGTTCACCCACTAACCAACCCTTGCAATCTGCTTTGTCTCCGAAGAACAGATGCGTGGTACAGTACCCTTTTTGTCCCATTTTCTGAAAATCAGCTACGGTGGTCACGTCATTGGATTCCAATGCCTCATCGCCAACGGGTCTGTTTTTGGGCACTACAAAGAGGGAAATACCTTTTGTTCCTGCCGGGGCACCCTTTATTCTTGCCAGTACCAAATGCACAATATTTTCCGCACCCTGATAATCCCCACCTGATATAAATATCTTTTGACCATGGATTTTATAGGTATCGCCATCTGGGGTGGCAGAGGTTACAATGTCGGATAAGGAACTGCCTGCTTGGGGTTCGGTCAAACACATGGTCCCACCCCATTGCCCCGAAAGCATTTTTGGGACAAAGCGCTGATTAAGTGACTTATTTCCAAAGTGTACGATAAGCTCAGCAGCGCCAAACGTTAAACCAACATACCCTGGCATGTGGTTGTTAGCGGCTTCTTGAATAAATGCTGAGGCGTTAATGGCCATAGTAGGCATTTGTAGCCCCCCTATTTCATAAGCAAACGGCGCACCAATAAAGCCCATCTCCCCAGCTCGCTTCATATAATTTCCTATTTGAGGATGGACCACAATTTCACCATCCTTAAAATGAGCAGCATGTTCATCCATCTCTTTGAAATAGGGAAACATTTCTTTATCCGCAAATTCCTTTACCGAATCCACGTAGAGATCAATAGCCTCTTCATCATATTCTGAAAAGTACTCCTGGTCAAGTACTTCTTTTACTTCATGCACCTGGAAGAGCAAAAATTTTAAGGTTTCGATGTCTACATATTGATTTTCCATACTCTTTTTTTGAATGATTTGAAGGTATTATTATTTCCCGCCAAACCCGTTAAACTGGTTTAATAAAATAGAAGTGAAACAAAAAAATACCCTTAGCCAACCGTAGCCAATCGTTTCCGAAGTTTTGAAAGCCCTACCGGTGTTATTCCCAAATAACTGGCGATAAGATAATTAGGAACACGTTGAAATAACTCTGGCCGCTTTTCCAAAAGCCGAAGGTACCGTTCTTCATTACTGCGAAGCGTCATGCGCTCCACCCTGGTAAACAGTTTCATAAAAGCTTCTTGCATCGACAGGCGGCCAAAACGTTCCAATTGATGTGAGTTTTCAAAACTGGTCTCGGCTACTTTTTTATTCACGGCAAACACCATGGTATCTTCCAAGGCTTTTAGGTAACAACTCGAAGTTTCTTCATTAACGTAGGAGAGCAAATCCGTAAAAAAAACATCTTCCGTATAAAATTCCAAAACCTTGATTTCCCCGTCTTGCTCTTTGTAATAACAAACGCAACCCTTTTCCAAATAATAAAACCTCTTTTCCACTTTTCCCGGGGCAAGCAGGGTATCGCCCTTAGCTAGTAGGATTTGATCGTAATGCACCAACTCTCCCGTCAATATTTCATCATCAACTTGGGTATAGCTAAGGATCTTATTTCGAAGATTTGTATGGTTTTTCACTGGCTAAACAAGATTGGAAAAGGAAAAGTTTCCACTAAGATAACCAATTTAATATCGGTTCTGGTGAAAGGGTTTTCGAATTCTGAATTTTAGACCTAGTTTTCTTAAAAGAAGATAAATAGCTTTAAATCAGATATTTAAAATCAATTTGCCCATATTCTGTATTCTTGATATGTGTTAATTAAATGTTAATATTTAGTACTTTGTTTTGCATAGTACCATCTTTTAGATATATATTTGCATCGTAAGCTAATAGGTAATCTATTAAATCATCAATCAAAAATGGCAACGGTATTAACCAAACATGAAAGAAATCTATCGGCGATTATACATGCGTCGACCTTTTCAAAGTACTTTATCCCCTTTGGAAATTTTATTTTTCCATTGATACTTTGGACGGCCAATAAAAAGGAATATCAATTTGTGGATTACAATGGAAAACAGGCGTTGAATTTTCAAATAAGCATGTTGCTTTATTCGGTCATTGTGAGTCTTATCAGTATTCCTTTCTTTATAGGTTTTCTTCCCGATTTATTTGATGGAAGTTTCTGGGGTTTTAATCGCTTGAGCGATTTGAACAATCTTGATATTCACATTAGCAGCGACGACTTTAGGTTCGGACGATGGTTTTGGCCTGCTGGGATAGCAGGACTGTTGCATGGAGCCTTGGTCGTTGTAAACGTGGTGTATACCATTTTGGCCACCATTAGGACCAACGAAGGGCAACGTTTTCAATATCCATTCACCATTAAATTCATCAAGTAATGAAAAGGGTCAGTGTTCTATTGATTGTATTGGCAATGGCCTTTGGAAAGCAAGGGACCGCTCAAAACACTACCAAAAATGAGTTGTATGACATTCTAAAAGCACAGGATAGCCTCCTTTTTAATGCAGCGTTCAACAACTGTGACATTGGCACTTTAAATGCCATGTTCACTGAGGATTTTGAATTTTATCACGATAAAGGGGGTATTACTGAAGGTAAGGATGCCTTTGTTGGTGGCATCGCCGAGGACTGCGCTAGTCGGGACCCCAACGCAAAACAACCGGCAAAAAGGATTTTGGTCCCTGGCAGTTTGGAAGTGTACCCTTTGTTCAAGGGGGGACAACTTTATGGTGCCATCCAACACGGGGTGCACACCTTTGAGTTCTTAAACGAAAATGGGGAATACCAAAAAGGGGATATCGCAAAATTCACGCATGTTTGGATACTTAAAGATGGTATGTGGAAAATAAAACGTGAACTGAGTTACGATCATCATTTGCAACAATAATCAATCAAAATATGGGAGTTTAATCATCAACCTGTGCCGTGCACGGTCAAAGTATCAAAAAACGAACAAAAAAAAACCATCAATCAAAAGATGCTAATCACATCAACAATCAATCAAAATGAACTCACGTTCCCCCTCACAATGGAGGGGGCTAGGGTGAGGGAGATACCCAGTCAAGCTGGGCACAAACGAACAGTTAATTATATTAGAACCATGAAGTTATGAATATAGAAAACACAAAAGCGCAAATGCGAAAAGGGGTTCTGGAGTATTGCATTCTTTCCATTCTTAGGGAAAATGACAAATACGCATCAGAGATTCTAGGAGCTCTTAAGGACGCAAAGATGCTTGTCGTGGAGGGTACCATTTATCCTTTGCTCACCCGGTTAAAAAATGCAGGGTTGCTCAATTACCGTTGGGAAGAATCCACATCCGGCCCACCTCGAAAATATTATGCCCTAACGGAAACCGGTCAGCTGTTTTTAAAGGAATTGAACGGCACATGGGATGAACTTAGAAATGCAGTCAACTTGGTAACCAACAACAAATAGTCAACAAAAAATGAACAAGACAGTAAATATAAATTTAGCCAACACCTTCTTCCATATTGACGAGGAGGCGTACAACAAGCTAAGGCGTTATCTGGAAGCAATAAAACGTTCGTTTTCAGGTACGGCCGGTAGCGACGAAATTATTGCTGATATAGAAGCGCGTATTGCCGAACTGTTCTCCGAAAAAATGGAACATGAGCGGCAGGTAATCACCCAAAAGGAGGTAGATGCCGTAATCAATGTCATGGGGCAACCCGAAGATTATATGGTGGATGAGGACATCTTTGAAGATGAACCTATATCAAAATCCAAAAGGGCAACAAGTACTTCAAGGGTTAAAAAATTGTATCGGGATACAGAAACCAAATATATTGGTGGTGTCTGTGCAGGACTTGAATACTACTTAGGTTTTGATGCGCTATGGATACGTTTGATTTTCATTCTTTTGGCCGTCTTCACCGGTTTTGGCCTCATCGCCTATATCCTTTTATGGATTTTGGTACCGGAAGCTTCAACCACCTCGCAAAAACTCGATATGCGGGGAGAGCCTATCAACATCAGCAATATAGAACGCAAAGTAAAAGAGGGGTTTGATGATGTTGCAGATAAGGTAAAAAACGTTGACTACGAACAAGTGGGCAACAAGGTCAAAAGCAGCTCCAAGACCTTTTTTGATACCATTGGGGATATCTTTATGTTCTTATTCAAGGTATTCGGCAAGTTTATTGGAATTTTACTGATCGTCATTGGCGCAGCCACCTTGATAGGACTATTTGTAGGCCTTGTCACAGTGGGTGTCATCGATGTGGTACATTTTCCAGGTGTGGACTTCTATGATATTGTAAACACCACCGGCGCACCCGTTTGGTTGGTATCCATTCTTTTGTTTTTTACCATCGGAATCCCGTTTTTCTTTGTGCTCTACTTAGGACTCAAGATATTGGTCAATAACCTTAAGTCAATAGGGAACATTGCTAAATTCAGCTTATTGGGACTTTGGTTACTTTCCATTGGGATACTCATTGCATTAGGCGTACGACAAGCCGCAGCACACGCCTTTACGGGTACCACCACAATAAATGAAGCGTTTGCCCTGGAGCAAGCCACCGACACCATCCTTATCCGTATGAATTCTGCTGAAAGTATTGATTACGACAATCGATTCAATTTTGATGATCTGGCCATGGTGTATGATGAAGACGGAACTGCCTTATTGTATTCTGAGGATGTTCGTTTTGACATCAAAAAATCAGCGGATAGCATCCTTCGGGTAAAAATAAAGAAGGATGCCGATGGCAGCTCTTTTGAAGAAGCCAGGGAACGTTCATCCAATATTGACTACGGATACGCCTTTTCTGCAAATGAACTGGTCCTCAATGACTTTTTGACAAGTGACATTTCTGAAAAAATACGTAACCAAGAGGTCAGGAATATCGTCTATATACCTGAGGGTTCCGTCTTAAAATTTGACGAATCGGCAAAGGGCAGTATTGGAAGAAGCACAAAAAACGATAAAGATCTTTATAGAAATGACATAGTTGATTACCTATGGGTCATGGGCAGTGATGGGGAACTGAAATGCCAAAACTGCCCTGATGACTTTGATTGGGATGACGATGGCAATGGAAGGATTATTATCAATCAAGACGGTGTGGATATCAACGTGGAAGAGGGTAGCGATTCCTTCAAAGTGAAGATAGATGAAGATGGGGTTGAAATCAAAGCACAGGATTAGTTACAATTCAGTCTTAAAAATTGACAATTGGGAAAGTATTGGTAGGTAAAACAAAACACAAACGCGAATTTCATACTGACTTTATTTCAGTATCCCATAATGTCAAAAAACGTATCGATAAATTATTAACGAACCCTGAAACGCCTTCAGGGCAAAAAACAACAATCATGACTACACTAGCAAGAATGGCAATCGCGGCACTTTTGGCCCTCTTTACTTCATCCTGCGCCTTTGACATCAATTTTGGTGAAGGCAAACGCGGTAATGGGGAAGTGGTGGAAGAAAGCCGAAAAGTAATGGACGAATTTACCGAAGTACATGCATCAGAAGGCTTGGACGTTTTTGTCACCCAAGGGAATGACTTTGGCATTACCATTGAAGCGGACGAAAATATCATCGAACTTATTGGAACAGATGTAAGGAATGGCAGACTCAAGGTACACGCCATAGAAAACATTGGTAGGGCCACAAAAAACATTTATGTTACCCTTCCCAGGGTAAGTGCCCTAAGCACATCAAGCGGAGCCGATCTTATCGCCCAAAATACCATCTCAGCGGACAAAATTGAATTGGATGCCAGTAGTGGTTCGGATTTGGAAGTTGAAGTCGATGCGCAAGAAGTGATCGCAGAAACCAGTAGTGGGGCTGATATCAAAGTTTCAGGTCGCACCGAAGTACTTCATGCTGACGCCAGCAGCGGATCTGATATCAGAGCACGTGGGTTGGTTGCCAAGCGATGTACTGCCGATGCCAGCAGTGGGGCCGATATTTCTGTAAATGTTTCTGAGTCTTTGGTAGCCGATGCCAGTAGTGGAGCGGATATATCGTATACCGGTGATGCTTCAGTCCAAAAGAAGAAATCGGTTTCTGGCAGTGTGCATAAATACTAAGACCATATATCAACCATCAAATGAGAAATCCCGAGTTATTCGGGATTTTTTTATTGCCTAATTCCAATAGAAAGAAGTTTGTTTTTATCATTATCCTATTTTATAGAATTGATTTTTACATATTTCATATAAAATCAGTAACTTATAAGTGATTTTTTACTCCACTAAAACCATTAAAAATGAAAAAAGTATTAGGACTCGTATTCTTAATGCTGATTTTGGTATCAGCAACTGAATTGACCTCCAACCAACCCGATGCTTTTCATTCCATAGAAGGAACATGGGAATTGGTAAGCTTTCACCATTATGACGATGGTGTTAATATTTCAAGTACGGAACCTAAGGAAGAAGGGTACAGACAGGTGAAGATGTACTACAACGGAAAAGTAATGTGGTCAAGGTACGTGCCCAACCAACCCAAGGGTCGATTTGGGTATGGTAATTACTTCATTACGGAAGATGAACTCCATGAAACCATCGTGTATGGGGATAACGAAATGATGAAGGCCTTGGACACCTTAACGGAATTTGTCTTTGAACTCGATCTCCAAAAGGATACCTACAGTCAAATAAATTTGGATGAGGAAGGCAATCGAACGTTTTCCGAAAATTACAAACGTATCGACTAGCTTCTGGATAACCGACTAAATCCAAAAACGCTGGGCCATGGCCCAGCGTTTTTTATTCCGTCAACCCAGAGCTCATGAACTTACCTGCGCCGTAGTTTCAATAGTGGCCAAATAACGTTCTGCATCCAAGGCTGCCATACAACCTGTTCCTGCAGCAGTCACTGCCTGTCGATAAATTTTATCCTGTGCATCACCGCTGGCAAATACCCCAGGTCTATTTGTTTTTGTCGAGTCGGGCTGAGTGATAATATATCCTGTCTCATCCATGTCCAACTGATCTTTGAAAATACCCGTATTGGGTTTATGGCCAATAGCAATAAAAAGTCCAGTAATTGGGATTTCCTCCTTTTCCCCCGTTTGGTTGTTCACCATTCGCAACCCTTCTACCACTTGGTCACCCAAAACCTCATCAATCTCTGTATTATACCTAATATCAATGTTTTCCAAGCTATTGACCCGATGTTGCATCGCCTTTGACGCCCTCATATGGTCTTTTCGGATAAGCATGGTTACCTTTTTACAGATATTCGCTAAGTAAGAAGCTTCCTCGGCAGCGGTATCCCCTCCCCCAACAATGGCCACTTCCTGTCCTTTATAAAAGAAACCATCACAGACCGCACAGGCGGAAACCCCACCTCCCCGGAGACGTTGCTCACTAGGTAGCCCTAAATATTTAGCCGATGCACCCGTGGAGATGATGATCGTTTCTGCCTCAATCTGTTTGCTGTCATCAATGGTCACCCTATGAATGCCACCTACCTCATCGCTCAATTCCACGGCAGTGGCCATACCAATTCTTACGTCGGTACCAAAGCGTTCCGCTTGCTGCTGCAGTTGCACCATCATGGTTGGTCCGTCAACCCCATCAGGATAACCGGGAAAGTTGTCGACTTCCGTAGTGGTCGTTAATTGACCTCCAGGCTCCATTCCGGTATATACGACGGGCTTTAAATCGGCTCGAGCGGCATAAATGGCTGCGGTATACCCCGCTGGACCAGATCCAATGATCAGTGTTTTTATTCGTTCAATTTGTTCAGACATAATTCTAATCATCTTACAAGCTATTCTAGGACAAAAGTAGGTTTTTTGACCAAAAACTTACAGCAAGTTATGATGGCTTATCAACAATAAAGCCGAGCAAATTGCTCGGCTTTCGCTTGTCGGGATGACTGAACTAAATTGATACAGTCAAATATTTTATTTTCAATTAGTTAAGTGTTGAAATCTGGAATAAAATCCCTTTATGGACACTAATAACCAAGAAGTAACTTAAGAACGTATTTTTTAAGTGCTTTTCTAATGTGAAGGTACTAAGAAAATAGATAATCGATGCATAATTGCCTAGTTTGATTTCGATAATTAATTTTTAGAATCAAAATTATGTCTTAAAAAACCTTGGTTTTACAAGACTATTCAGTTGTCATTCATAGAATTCAGTAAGGGTTCACTTTTCAAAAA
>JBCDBE010000027.1:0-32900 GCA_039184365.1 Bacteroidota bacterium
ATTTCCAAACCCTATGTTTCATAATCCCAGTCCTGAGATTTCCATTTATCATTATTTTAAGTCAATCTAAATTTAAATAACTGAAAATCAATTATTTAAATTGATTCTATTTTATTAGAGAAGTACTTTTATCATGATAAAAAATTAAAAATGGCTATTCGATTAGGAAATACCTGTTCCAACTGTGACAACTTTATGACCGATAACCTTTGCAAGGTACATGGTGTAAAAGTAGGTGGGCATTATACTTGTGACAGTTTTGAAATGAAAAATAGTCTTACTGATGAGAGAAACTGTACCACCTGCGTGCGTTTTGAACGTGAAGACTGTGCAAATCCTGAAAAGGCCGCCCCGGGCATGATGTGCTCCGTATGGGCGCCAAGAAAAATAAGTGCTTAGGCTCGGAACAATATCGGGGGTTAGGTTGATTACGCCCCTTAAATGGCATCGAGGAAAGTGCCATACGTTTTAAATTACAATAGACCCAATAAGTTGCTATGACCAGTGCGAGTAACATGGAAACAGTAAGACAAGTGCTTACTGATTACTTAAAGGAAATGGGCCATCGCAAGACTCCTGAACGTTTTGCGATGCTGGAGGAGATTTATCAAAGTGATATCCACTTTGACGTGGATGAGCTATACTTCCAGATGAAAAGGAAAAACTATCGTGTTAGTCGCGCCACCATCTACAATAATATTGAGTTAATGGTGAATTGTGGTTTGGTACGCAAGCACCTTTTTGGTGATGCCAAAGCGCGGTACGAAAAGTCATACTTTGACAGGCAGCACGATCATATTATCCTTACGGATACTGGTGAGGTCCTTGAGTTCTGTGACCCCCGTATTCAATTGATCAAAAAGACCATAGAGGAAACGTTCGATGTGAAAATCAGCAGCCACTCCCTTTATTTCTATGCGCAACGAGAGCAAATGGGGCAGGCAAGTTAATCGATTTCTTTAACAAGTAAATCTTTGATAGCCATCAAGAAGTTGATTCGAACTGGGTCTTCTGTCGCTACTTTTTAAACGATTACGGCAGGTCCAACTTGCTTAGGCAACTTACATAAATCCCACAAACCACAAGTTTATGAAATACGCCCCCGAAATACATTTAAGGTAATGCCAACTCACCTATTTTGACCTCACACCTGTTTAAATAATTATGTGTTTAAGGGTGTTTAAACCTGTACTACCTAGTGGGTAAGCTATATTTTTCATTCGCTGCATTTTCCAATGGGAATTTTGCCATTATTGGCTATCCTATAAAAATGGGACGGTCGCCTATCTGGCCGTAACAGTACGGCAACCTGCCTTTCATTGTCCCCTCCGAATCATTTTAGGTCCGCCCTTCTTAAGACCCTTTGAAGTACCCTAAGGCTCGATTCCAAAGTTGTATTGTGGAAAAATGAATCGGATTTATTCAGTGGCGTGATATTGGGTAAAACCCTATGTTCTTGGGAAAATTTTTGTTCCAACCCAATTCTTTTGTTTCAAAAAGAGATAAACAGTCGAAATGCCGGCATAGTCCCGTTCCTAAAATCCGAAAACCAACAATTCAACACGCTCAAACGATGGTTCACTGTAAATCAATAGCAGCTTCCAGGTTCTAATTTCATATTTGACAAAACAAAAACAACCAAAATGACAGCAGCAACCGTTTTCTCCTACGCCAACATGATGGTCTTGCCCATGTGGCTCCTTATGATTGTTCTTCCCAAGTGGAAGGTCACCCGACTCTTAGTGGATTACAAGATTATACCGCTATTGCTCTCCCTGGTCTATGCCGTTTATATAAGCTTGACATTTCAAGCTGAGGGCGGCCTTGATTTTGGAAGCCTTCAATCCGTAATGGCACTTTTTACAAAAGAAAATGCCGTATTGGCGGGTTGGGTGCACTATCTCGCCTTTGACCTATTAATTGGTATGTGGATGGTACAAAGAAACAGAAGCCTGGGCATCCACCAATTGCTAATGGTTCCCTGCCTTTTCTTCACTTTTATGGCCGGACCTTTGGGCTTCCTGCTTTTTACCCTAATTGCTTCAATCAAGGAAAAAAAGGTATGGACGCTGTAACATCTATATTTCGCGTGGTAAAGAGGAACAGTCCCATTTTATATTGGATCGTCATCCTTCATTTTTTGGGAGCGCTTGGGGCCACTTTTGGACTGTTCCTTGATGAACGGACCCTAATGGGAGTGAATGTCTGGGTAAAACCGTTAAAGTTTTTCCTCTCTGTAGGGATTTATATTCTTACCGTGGGGTATTTAATTGTGTTCTACCCCTATTCCAACATTAAAAAACATATTATTCGAAATTTGGTCTCCTTTACCTTACTGGGGGAAATGGCCATTATTGCCTTTCAGGCTGCAAGGGGGGTACAATCCCATTATAATATCAGTACTGAATTTGATGCCGCTTTGTTTAAGGGTATGGGCATCCTTATTGGGGTCAATGTACTTATCATGCTTCTTTTTATTATCGACACCATCAGATTAAAGCTTCATACTTCAAAGGCAATGCAATACGCCATCTTGATAGGATGGATCATTGTGGTGTTCGGAAGTTGGGCCGGCGGTCAAATGATTGCACAAATGAGCCACAATGTAGGTGTCGTTGATGGTGGCGAAGGATTGCCCCTACTCAATTGGAGCACTGTTGCCGGTGATTTGAGGGTGGCCCATTTCTTTGGATTGCACGCCATTCAAATTATTCCGTTATTCGTTGTAGGGCTCAACCGAACAAAAATCCTTGGTGTTAGGTCGCACCTCACCACCGTTTGGCTTTTTGGATTGTGTTATGCAGGATGGCTTGGTTTTATCTTTTATCAGGCCAAAATGGCCATGCCCTTTATAGGATAACCCACAAAAAATGATGCTGTTTAGCAAAAAGCATAGAATAAAATACTTAGGGTTCAATGACATTTGGTTCATGATCATCGGAATTGTTTTCCTGAGCTTTGTTACGGATTATCTTTTTGAAAATTCCTTTAAGCGCTATCCCTTGCCGCAAGCCTTGTTGAGTTGGTCCATTTCACTCCTCTTTGCCACTTTTGATTGGACTATTATACGTGCCGTAATTATCTGGCTTCGTAAAAAATACCCGCGTTTTCAGGATGATCTCAAAAGAATCGTTTTGTTGTTCGCCGCAATTGTCTTGGTTGTCATTGGCATTGACGCACTTGTAGGGCTCATCCTTAGCATATTGAATGACGTTCCTTTTTATTACCCCAATCGATTCAGTAAAGTACAGTTGCCCATTATCATCATAAGCACTATGACCATGGCCATTTATGAGGCCATTTATTACAATATTCGTTTGCAAAAATCCATTCGCCAAGAGGAGCAAAACAAACAGGCCATTGTTCAGGCCCAATTGGATGCCCTGAGCAACCGTTCACAACCGCATTTCTTTTTTAATAGCCTTAATACCCTTCGGGACATTATCGATCACAATACCAAGGAAGAGGCCAAGCTCTTTGTGGATAAACTATCCGATGTCTATCGCTTTATATTGCATACGGGTAAAAACAACCAAATTAGGCTAGAAGAAGAGATTGCTTTTGCAAAGGCCTATGCGCATGTACAATCGGAACGATTTGGTGAGAATCTTAAGATAGGATGGCGTATCCCCAAAAAGGTTTTACATTCCAGTATTATCCCTACCAGCCTACAATTGCTTATTGAAAATGCCATCAAGCACAATGTGGTCTCCAAATCGCAGCCCTTGAAGATAAATGTTTTTGAAAAGGGTGGGGACTTGGTCGTTGAAAATCGGTTACAGCCAAAATCCTCAAAAATTCCATCGACCAAGCTGGGGCTTAAAAACTTAAAACAACGGTACGCCCTATTGACGGAGCGACCCTTGGAAATATATAGTGACCAAATTATTTTTAGGGTTTCACTACCACTATTGACTGAAGAAAAAAATACATATGCAGGTATTGATCATTGAAGACGAAGTCCGGGCTGCGAGCCAGTTAAATAAGCGTTTGCAAGAAGTGGGTTTCCCTTATGAATTGCTAGGGATCATTGATACCGTCATTGATGCGGTGCACTGGTTTCAAAACAATGCTGTTCCCGATTTGGTCTTTATGGACATTCAATTGGCAGATGGCATTAGTTTTGAAATTTTTGAGAAAACTACCGTCCAGGCACCTATCATTTTTACTACAGCTTTTGATGAATACGCCATTCAGGCCTTTAAGGTCAATAGTATCGATTACCTTTTAAAACCGATTAAAAAGACCGATTTGGAAATGGCTTTGGATAAATTTTCAAAGTTAAATGCACCTAACGTGGTTCCCCAACAAGTACAGGATTTGCTTAAAAGCCTACAATCCCAACCAAAGCGCGCCGGTATTTTGGCCAAGGAAGGCAAAGGGTTTGTGCAATTGCCCGTTTCCGAGCTATTGTATGCCTATTCTGAGGATAGCGTTACATTTGGGGTTACGGCCAAAAAACGATATCTCATTGATGAGGGAATTGATGAGCTTTTCCAAACACTGGATACCCGTGAATTTTTTAAAATAAACCGAGGGCAAATCGTAGCAAAAAGAGCGGTCAAAAAAATACATCCCTATTTTAACCATCGTTTGATGTTGACCATGGAACATTCACGGGACCTACAATTTGTGGTGAGTAGACCCAAAACCCCTGATTTCAAGATTTGGATGAATACATAACCCTTGAATACACTTTATTTTAAGGTCATTTAAAGAACGTATTCACTGAACATTTCCGATTTTTGCATAATCCAAAAAGCAAAAAAATGCGTTTTTTCCCTTTTCTAGTACTCCTATTTCTTTTGTGTGCCCATAGTTCACATTCCCAGCAATATGCTGTAGAAGAAGTTGCCCTTAAAGGGTTTAAAAGATTGTATAAGTTAAATGATTCCGTATATCGTTCTGAACAACCCAGCACAAGGGATTTTCAAGCGTTGGAGGCCATGGGCTTAAAAACCATCATCAACTTTAGGCGGAACAAAAAAGATGATGTAAAGGCCCGAAAGACCCAGTTGACCTTGGAGCACTATCCATTAAAAACAAAGGAATTGACCGAAGCACAAATCCTAACCGCACTGAAACTTGTAAAAGAAGCTGAAAAACCGGTATTGTTGCACTGTTGGCACGGCTCTGATCGAACAGGGGCCATTTCGGCAGCCTATCGCATCGTTTTTGAAGATTGGGATAAGGAAGAAGCCATAAAAGAACTCCGGAAGGAAGAATTTGGCTATCATGAAAATTGGTACCCCAACGTGATTGATCTATTGCGTGATTTGGATGTAACAGAACTAAAAAAGGGACTCGATTTAAGATAGCTGCATATGACAAGGATGATATGGGTATTCATAGTGGCAGGAACATTATTTTCCTGCATAGGTACCTCCAAAGATGAAACAAAATCCCAAGAGGTCAATGTCTATACCCATCGCCATTACCCTCCGGACCAAGAACTCTTTGCCCAATTTGAGGAAGCCAATGGAATTAAGGTCAATATAGTAAATGCCAGTGCCGATGAGCTCATTCAGAAAATGCAATTGGAAGGTACAGCCTCCCCGGCTGATGTTTTGATAACGGTAGATGCGGGCAGATTGGTAAGGGCAAAAGAAAAAGACCTCTTGCAGCCCATTCAATCTCCTTTTTTGGATTCCATTATTCCATCGCATTTACAAGATGGGGATAAGCAATGGTTTGCCTTGACCAAAAGGGCGCGTGTCATAGTTTATGCAAAGGATAGGATCGACCCCGAGCTGTTGTCCACTTATGAGGATTTGGCCTCAGAAAGGTGGAAGCAAAAGTTGCTGATACGTTCCTCCAGCAACATTTACAACCAATCGTTAATGGCCTCGTTCATTGCCAATTTAGGGGAAGAAAAAGCCAAGGCTTGGGCAGAAAAAATTGTTGCAAACATGGCAAGAACCCCTAAAGGCAATGATAGGGACCAGGTGAAAGCTGTTGTCGCCGGTGAAGGGGATTTGGCCATTGTAAACACGTATTACGTGGGGCGTATGATCAATTCTGATGACCCGGTAGAATCCGCTGCCGGAAAAGGGGTGGGCATTTATTTTCCAAATCAAAATGATAGGGGGACCCATATCAATATTAGCGGTGCAGGGGTGGCAAAATACGCCCCCAATAGGGAAAACGCCATCAGGTTCATCGAGTTTTTGGCAAGTAGTGCCGCCCAGTCCGTTTTTGCCGAGGCCAACTTCGAATACCCTGTAAATCCAAATGTAAAACCTGCTGCGCTTTTACGGCAATGGGGAGATTTTAAAGAAGACAATCTCAATCTTTCAGCCTTGGGAACGAACAACAAAGCGGCCGTACTTCTCTTTGATGAAGTGGGTTGGCAATAATGGAGCTATGCTGGGTATTCTTGTGAAACTCTAATGACGTACTTTTGAATGATTCTGTTTCAAACCAAAGTAGTTGTTCAACCTAAAAACTGTAAAAAGGGACACCAATAAATGGTCTTGGCTTACCATGCTATTGGTAGGCTTTGTTACCCTACCCATTTTTGCACTTATTTTTAAAACGTTCTCAGGTCCGGGAGATAGTTGGTCACATCTCTTCAGCACCGTACTTGGAACCTACGCGTTAAATTCAATCTTATTGGTTTTGGGCACCTCGTTTTTTAGCATCTTATTCGGTGTGTCTTCTGCTTGGGCGGTAAGCCGTTATCATTTCCCAGGTAAAAAAAAATTTGAATGGTTATTGATCGTACCCCTTACCATTCCCTCCTACATCACGGCATACGCCTATGCCGGATTATTTGATTACGGAGGTTCATTTTCAAACCTCGGTAATTTTTTAGGGTTGCCAAAGTTGGATATCCTGAATCTTCCGGGACTGATTTTTATCCTGTCCATATCCTTGTATCCTTACGTCTACGTTGCTTCAAGGGCTGTTTTTATTTACCAATCAGGGCGACTTATCGAAGCTTCCAACATGCTTGGGGCCAATGGGATGAAAACGCTTTTTCGGGTGGTACTGCCCATGGCTCGACCCGCAATTTTTGGAGGATTGCTGTTGGTCATCATGGAAGTACTGAATGACTACGGAGCAGCAAAGTATTACGGGGTGACTACCTTGACGACCGGAATTTTTCGTGCTTGGTTTGCGTTGGAAGAACCCAATACGGCCGTGTTTCTATCTGTCATTTTATTGCTACTGGTTTTTGTATTTGTACTCTTGGAAAGATGGCAGCGAGGCAGTCGAAGTTTTCAAATGATGACAAAAAGCAATATCCGATTGCCGGCAATTCATCCAACAAAAACAAAAAAAGGGCTATTGTTTCTCATCACCTCGATACCCGTACTTTTTGGGTTTGTTTTTCCCGTTTTCCAATTATTGAAATGGCTAAGCGTTACTTGGAAAAAGACCGCTTCCAATGACTATCTTATCATTGCATTCCAAAGTGTTGGTATCGCCTTATTTGCGGCGCTATTAACCGTTTTTGTGGCCTTAATCGTTATTTATTTTCCAAAATGGAATCGATTAAGCGTATTGAAAGGAAGTACCAGATTAGCTACATTGGGCTACGCAATTCCCGGTGCAGTATTGGCCATTGGTGTAATGATCCCCACCCTACAGATGGATCGTTGGTTGATACAACTACATCAAAATTCCAACGGTACTGCCAAAATATTGTTGCTGAACGGGACCATAATCGCATTGGTATATGCGTATATCATACGATTTCTAGCTGTGGGTTTTAAACCGTTACAGGCAAGCCAATTGAAATTGGGGGCATCCCTTTTTGAATCCTCATGGCTATTGGGAAAAAATACACTTCAAACATTTTTCAAAATAGAGGGTCCCCTTTTAAAAACTGGGACGTTCAGTGCCCTACTTTTAGTCTTTGTGGATATCATGAAGGAATTGCCGTTGACCTTAATTTTAAAACCTTACGATGTCAATACGTTGGCGGTCAAGGCCTATGAATATGCAAGTGATGAATTAATTATGGAATCGGCCTTGCCATCACTTACCATTATTGTTGCGGGACTGCTTCCTGTATTATTTTTGAATAAATTGCTGTTACATGATTCTGGAAGTTGAACAACCAATATTTTGAACTGAATTGGGTACCATTCTTAGCATAACATCTTTGGTAAAATCCTTTGCTCCTAAGGAAGGAAATGTAATGGATGGTATCGATTTACAAGTCGAAAAGGGTTCGGTGGTTTCCATTTTGGGGGAAAGTGGCTCAGGCAAGAGCACCTTGGCGCGCCTTATTGCAGGACTCGAAGTTCCGGATTCCGGGGAACTGGTCTTGGACGGCACCCTGGTTGCCAATGCTTCAAGATTTGTGCCGCCACAGAAACGAAAAGTAGGAATGGTTTTTCAAGATTATGCCCTCTTCCCACATATGACTGTTTTGGAGAACGTTGGTTATGGCATTTCACCTCAATCAAATAAAGAAGATCGGATGAGGGAGGTGTTGCACTTAGTTGGCTTACAAGATTTAGGTCACCGTTATCCACATCAATTATCAGGGGGGCAACAGCAACGTATTGCATTGGCAAGAGCTTTGGCGCCAGAACCCAAGGTATTGTTACTTGATGAACCGTTCAGTAATCTGGACGCCAGTTTAAAAAGGCATTTACGGTCAGAACTGTTTCAGATCATTCGTAAAAGTAAGGTGACCGCCCTATTTTTGACCCACGACACCCAAGACGCAATGGCCGTTTCCGACAGGATAATCGTACTTCAAAACGGACAAGTGATTCAAGAAGGAACGGCAAAAGAGTTGTATGAAAATCCCACCAACCTATATATTGCAGCACTTTTTGGTCCAATCGTGGAACTCCATTCCGATGACCTGGCCCATTTTGGCTTTAAGGCCGATGCCGATAAAGTGTTTGCCATTAGACAGCATGCTTTTAAAAACAACACGGCCAAGCTCAAATATAAGGCCGAAGTCCGTGTCTTGGGAAGCACCTATTTGGGGGATTGTTATTTGACCTTTGCCATGCTACCGAACAAAAAAAATATCCTGTTTACTGCAAACTCCAAGCTTGAAAATACGGTAGTCATTGGGTTTGACGAGCATTCGGTCCTGTCCTTTTAAAAGTGCATGAAATTCGTTTTCTTTAGTTGGTTTTGGAAATGGCAGTAGGTTCCGAAAACAGAGCTATTTTTGACCCCAATCTTTGTTTCCTATAAACTGTCAATGCTGGAAACATGACATTAATTAGGTTATCCCTGGATTTACGGTTGTACCTTGGGGCGAAAATCAAGATAATTTTCGGGCTGGTTTAATGCATACTAACATGACTTCAATCATTGATTTAAAACAGGGTCAAAAAGGAATCATCAAGGAATTTGGCGATGACCAATTCCCAATCAAACTATTGGAAATGGGTTTCCTTCCCGGAAATATCGTGGAGCTTGTACAGGTGGCCCCTTTGAAGGATCCCATTTACATCAAAGTGGATGGATCACAAATTGCCATCAGAAGGGCTACGGCCGAAAAAATTGCATTGGAGCCCCTAGAAGACACCCCCGGGCAATGAACAAGAGCATCAATGTAGCGCTCATTGGAAATCCCAATACGGGAAAGACCTCCATTTTCAACCAACTCACTGGGTTAAAGCAAAAAGTGGGCAATTACCCCGGTATTACCGTGGAAAAAAAGCAGGGGACCTGTAGGCTTTCCAACGGCCTAAAGGCAAACATCATTGATCTGCCGGGCACCTACAGTTTGAACACCAGTTCTTTGGACGAAAGCGTGGTGGTGGAAGTCTTGCTTAACAAGACCGCCAAGGATTACCCGGATGTGGCCGTGGTGGTCACCGATGTCGAAAATCTCAAACGCAACCTCCTGCTCTTCACCCAAATCAAAGACCTACGGATTCCCAGTATTTTGGTGATCAACATGTCCGATCAGATGTCAAAAAAGGGTATTTCCATAGATTTGAAAGCCTTAGAAAGGCAACTGGACACCAAAATTGCCCTTATCAGTGCGCGAAAGTCCCAAGGCATGGACCAAATCAAAGCACTTCTTGAATCCTATCAAAGCCTATCGGACCAACCCAATCTGGACATCTCAAAAATTGATCCGGACAATTTTCAAAGATTACAAAAAGCCTTTCCCAAGAAAAACCTTTACAAGCTCTGGTTAGTGATTACCCAGGATGTCCATTTCACCTCCCTTGACAAAAAAAACATTGCCCATGCTGGCGCGTTTACCACCAAATCAAAATCGGAATTAAAAAAATTACGGCACCGGGAAACGGTTTTGCGCTTCCAATGGATCAACAAGGCACTCAAAAACACCTACGCAATAAACCCAGATACCGCAACCGGCATAGGGGCCCAAATGGATAGGGTTTTGACCCATCGCATTTTCGGCTACCTTATTTTTTTGGGCATTCTGCTGCTTATTTTTCAGGCCATTTTTGAATGGAGTTCCTATCCCAGCGATTTTATCGATGGGCAGTTTGCGGCCGCAGCCGCATGGCTAAAGGAAACACTGCCATTGGGTATGCTTACCAATCTTTTGGCCGAAGGCGTTGTGGCGGGCATCGGTGGCATTGCCGTATTTATTCCCCAAATTGCATTTTTGTTCCTTTTCATTTCCCTATTGGAAGAATCGGGCTACATGAGCCGGGTGGTATTCTTGATGGACAAATTGATGCGCCCTTTTGGATTGAGTGGTAAAAGTGTAGTGCCCCTTATTTCGGGAACGGCCTGTGCCATACCTGCGGTAATGGCCACCCGCACTATTGAAAATTGGAAGGAGCGACTAATCACCATTCTTGTGGTTCCGTTCACTACGTGTTCCGCAAGGCTGCCCGTTTATCTTATTCTCATTGCTTTGGTAATACCCGAAGGCACCTTTCTCGGTTTAAGCTTTCAGGCTTTGACGTTATTTCTGTTGTATATACTGGGTTTTGCCATGGCCATTCTTGCTGCCACAATTTTGAATCGATTTTTGAAGATTCGGAGCAGGTCCCTTTTTATTATGGAAATGCCAACCTATCGGATGCCACTCTTTAAAAATGTGGCCTATACCGTGATCGAAAAAACCAAAAGCTTTGTGTTTGGAGCGGGAAAAATCATCTTGGCCATATCCATTGTATTGTGGTTTTTGGGTTCTAATGGATTTTCTGACAAATTCAAAAGGGCTGAAGAAATTGTTGTAAAACGCATTGAAGAAAATGGATTGAATGATTATAGCAAAAACTTTATTGCGAAAAATCTAAATCTATATGCTGCTAGACAGAACGTGGAGTTGCCCCGAAAAAGTAAAGTAATAAAACCCAAAGCGGTACAAGACTCGCTGCTACTGCTCAATGCCCTGTTGGTAGAAAGGGCCAAAGCCCAGGAAATAGCGAGTTATAAGTTGGAGCACTCCTATATTGGTTATGTAGGAAAGTTCATCGAACCAGTTGTGCGACCATTAGGGTATGATTGGAAAATTGGTATTGCAGTAATCACTTCGTTTGCAGCCCGAGAGGTTTTTGTGGGCACTTTGGCCACCATATATAGTGTTGGCAGTGATCAGGAAGAAACGATTCAAAACCGTATGGCCTCAGAACTCAATAGTAAGGGGGAACCCCTTTTTAATTTCGCTTCAGGTATATCTCTCATGCTCTTTTATGCCTTTGCTATGCAATGCATGAGTACGCTGGCCATTGTAAAGAGAGAAACCAATTCTTGGAAATGGCCAGTTCTTCAATTGGTTTTTATGAGTATAATTGCCTATATTTCAGCACTGGTCGCTTATCAAATCTTGGGTTAGATGGTACAAGAAATCTTCGCATATTTAATTCTTTCGGCTGCACTTATTTACCTTGTGCATCGATTTGTTTTTCCTGTTCCCTTTTTGTCTTCCAAAAAAAACCCCTCCAAAAACTGCGGGCCGGATTGCGGCTGCTAAAGCCTTCCTTTTGTTCATTGTAACCTACGCTCCAAAAAAAATTTATGGAAGCGTGTAACCTTTTGTAATTTCCTGACTATATAGAACGAACACCAACAGAAACATGTCGGCTGACCAACCAACAGATGAGGAAATAATGGCACAAGTTGCCAAGGGAAATTTGGATGTATTAAAAATCCTTTTTGACAAACACCATTTTCATGTTTTTAATTTCCTCTATAAAATGTCTGGAGACAAAATGTTGAGTGAGGATTTGACGCAAGATGTTTTTTACAAGGTGATAAAGTATAGGACATCGTACAACAATGGCAGTTTTATTTCTTGGTTGTTTACCATTGCCAGGAACAGTTTAAAAAGCCATTTTACAAGAAATAAAGAAGTGCATAGCGATTTGGAAACCGTGAAGTATCGCTTGGGGGAAGAGGGGAACAAGGAAGACCATTCCCATTTGCACAAGGCCTTGCAACAATTGGAGGCAACGGACAGGGAATTGGTGGTCCTACATCGCTTTCAAGGTGTAAAGTACCAAGAACTGGCTGAGATTATGGAAAGCACGCCCGGAGCGGTCAAAACCAAAATGAGCAGGGCGCTGAAAAAATTGAAGAACATTTACCTACAAACCATTTAATCATGGAAAAAAGGAAAATCGAAAATAGCATATCGGATTACTTGGATGGTAAGCTGTCCCAAGCTGAAAATTTGACATTCGAAAAACATCTGCAGGACAATGACAGCTTTCGGAGAGAAGTTGAGGAGTTCAAACTACTTTTCAAGGCGATGGAAACTGAGAAAAGGGAAACCCCTTCAAAACAGCTGGCCAAAAATTTTGAGAAAATGCTACAGGAAGAGCGAAGCAATCAGGTCAAAGTTGTTTCATTGGTATCAAAAAATACCCGGCGTTTTCAATTTTTAAAAATTGCCGCAGGCATTGCCCTGTTGATTGGCGTATTCCTTGTAGGGAGATATTCAGGACAAAAAGAAATGAATCACAGTTTGGTGGAAGCGCAACAGGAGGCCTTGGAATATAAGGAAGCTACATTAATTTCCCTCCTGGGAAACGAATCGGCCAGCAAGCGCATCCAAGGGGTGCAATTGGTTGAAGAGTTTGACCAACCTGATGAAGATATAGTCGCTGCCCTAGGAGAAAAACTATTAGGTGATGAAAATACCAATGTTCGATTATCCGCTATGGAAGCACTTTCCAAATTTTCATATTCCAATCAGGTAAAGGCCGTTTTTATCCAAGCCTTGGAAACCGAAGAAAATCCAAGTATTCAGGTGGCCTTAATTGAAATTTTAGGACAACTACAGGAAAAAAAGGCCATAGGTCCCATGAAAAAGTTGTTGGAAAAAGAAGGTACCCAACCCTTTATCAAGAATGAAATCAATAATACAATACCAAAAATTATATAAATATCAAAAAACGAAAATCATGAAAAAAACAATTACAACAGTATTGGTCCTTATGACCACCTGTCTTTGCCTAGCGCAGACGGATTATTCCAAATCCCTGAGCGGAATAGAATGGGTAAAGATTACTTCCAAATCCAATATCTCGGTAATGGTCCATGACAAAAACGAGATATTGATTAAGGGGAGCCATCGAGCTAAGGCTTCGGAAAAAGCCAAAGGCTTGCGACTAGTTGGGGTTGGGGGTACGGTGAACACCAATGTAGGTTTTAATGTGGTGGAGGAAGGAAACGCCCTTATTGTCACCAATCTAAGGAAGAATGAATCCGCAAAAATCTATCTCCCTAAAAACCAAAAAGTGGCGGTCACAAGCACTTGGAACGGTAACATTTCCATAGATGGGTTCAGCGATGAAATTGAGGCCACTTGCGAATTGAATGGTGGCATGAAGCTCAACAATATCAGTGGACCTTTGACCGCCAGTAGCTTAAACGGGGAAATAGATGTCATATTTGATACCATATCCCAAGATTCCCCTACTTCATTAAATACAACCAATGGCGCCATTGATGTTAGTCTCTCCGGAAATACTTCCGCTGACATTTCCATGAGTAGCTGGAACGGGGATATGTATTCCAATTTTGACATTAAAAGTTCCTCCGATAAAGATGGACTGAAAAAGGTATCCAGTAGAAGGACCAATGGGACCATTAATGGCGGTGGAGTAAGCATTACCCTGAAGTCTACCAATGGCAATATTTACCTAAGAAAAAAATAGTCCATTCACGCCAAAAACGAGCAGTCATGAAAAAAATCCAATTCGCAATAGCGTTATGCCTGATAACCTCCGTTGCAAGGACGCAGAAAGTCATTGAAAAGAACCTCAACTACAAGGGACAATTTATTGAAATGAATACCGCTTTTGCATCAGAGATTGATGTAAAAACATGGGATAGGTCAAACGTATATTTCAAGGCGACCCTTACCAGTGAAAATCCGGAACTTTTGGAATTCTATGATGTAAAGATTTTAGAAAAGAAAAATGAAATTTCCATAGCCTCTGATACGGAAGCTTTTTTTGAGGCCTATAAGGCAAAACGAAAAAAGGAAAATAAGAAATACTGGTGCCAAGAATACGAATTTAATTATGTTCTCTATGTACCAAAAAAGGCCAAATTCATGATAAAAAGCATCAATGGTAGCGTTACATCTGATGAAATTGAAGGGGATTTTGAAGCCGACCTTATCAATGGCAACATAGAAATCAAAAACTATTCAGGCAACTTAAAACTACATACCATCAATGGCGAAATAGACCTTAAGGTGGGGGATGCCAGTTTTACCGCAGAAACGATTCATGGTGATATTTATGCAGATGAGAACCTGAAGTTGACCTCCGATAACAGGCATGTAGGTCAAAAAGTGCAAAGCCTTTCCAGCAGTACGGGCAATAAACTTAAATTAAATACCATTAATGGCAACATGTACCTAAGATTATAGGTCAAACCTGTAAGGTATCCTAAAAAACGGATACTTTTATTCCACCAGGAAAATGACCATAAAAATCCGTTATTTCCTTAACTTTAATGGGAATAACGGATTATGAAAAAAATAGCGCTGTTTTTTGCTTTGCTCCTTGCCTTTAGCTGCGGAAGCAGCAAGAGTACTTCAGAAGGTCCTTCAAACCTTCAAGCCGATTTGGACAAAAAAAATAGGATGGTTGTTCCCCTTCTTACACGGATAAGGCAACAACCTGGGGTAGTACTAAAAAATGGACGTCCAGCCCTTTTAAGTACGTACAATAACTTTTCAACATTTACACAAGAACCTCTTTATGTTCTCAATGAACAAATCATAGGGAGCTCATTTACTTCAATTGATAATTTGGTGGAGAACTTTATGGTTAAAAAAATTGAAATCATAAGTGGACCGGACGCCTCCTTTTATGGCTCTAGGGGGGCCAATGGGGTCATCAAGATTACGACATTCTCAGGGAAGGATGATAAAACGGTAACCGAAAATTGATTTGCCCTGATTAAAGGCTAATGGAAATCATGGTGTCCTCTTGAAGATTAAATGAACATTCTTCAAATGAAGGCGGGCCAAAAAGTTTCATTTTAGCGTTGGAGAAGGCCACTTTCTCTTTAGGGATGCCTATCCAATTGGTGTCCAATTTGTCGTTTCCATTTTTGTCGTAAAACAGGGCAATAGCATAATTTCCGTCTGGAATATCCTCCAATAAGACATTGGTTTTACCCGTTTTTGCCATGGAACTGGCGGAGGCATAGACTTCTTCAAACTTCAAAAATGAATCTTCGGTATCATACAAGGCCACACTAATTTTTCCTTTGGAACCAGGGACGTTCGATACTTCCACTATGATTTCATGCTGTGCAACGGCCTTAACGGAAAGAAAGAGTAGGGCAATCCAAATTAACCTCATAACAAAACTAACATTTGAACCATTTTATTGATCTGTTGACATTTTAGAACGTATTTCCTGATAAAACCTAGTGGTTTCCAAACTATCCACTAGGTTAAAGTATAGAAGCAACGAATCGGAATGGATCAACCTGACTTTTTGCTGCCGTAAATCGTCCACAAATACATAGGCGACGTTACCAGTAATGGAATCCTTAAAAACCCCCTTTTCCCGGGCCAACCATGAAAATCCATTCTCGCGTTCCATTTCGGGAAGCTTTGCAACAAATTCAATGCCATTTATTTGCGAAAAGGAAATTTCTTGGGAATAAATTCCTGAAGTGATCTTAAGCGTATCTCCTTCGATTTTGGTCCAATTTTTATAGTGTAATATAAAAGCAAAGGCACATCCTGCAACGGCAATTACGATTACGACGTTCCAAAACCAATTATTCTTTTTCTTCACTTTCCTTGTCCGTTCTATAGGTATCAAACCAAGCTACCGTGTGGGCAATTTTGGTAATTAAATTGCTTGGTCGATTGGCTATGCCATGACTCGCCCCAGGAATTTCTACCAAAACAGTCTCTTTTTTTCGCAGTTTCAACGCATGATACAATTGCTTTGCTTCACTTGGTGGTGTTCTCAAATCGTTCATTCCCACCATGACCATGGTAGGGGTCTCTATATTACCAACGAGGGAAATAGGCGAAAATTTCCAGTAGTGTTCAAAATTTTCCCAAGGCTGTCCTTCGTAGCGGGAGTTGGCATAGCCGAAGTAATTGTCCGCTACCAAAGTTTTACTGATCCAATTCATTACGGGCTTGGCCACTACAGCTGCTTCAAACCGATTGTTTTTCCCAATCATCCATGCCGTCATAATACCCCCCGCACTACCACCGGTAACAAATAATTGGTCTTCATGGGCAATTCCTTTTTGGATACAGTAATCCACCCCGTCCATGGTATCGTCATAATCTTGCCCTGGATAGTTCCGATAGAGCAGATTTCCAAATTCTTCCCCATAGCTCGTACTCCCTCGGGCATTGGGATAAAAAACAATATATCCTGAAGAGGCATACAACTGCATTTCGATGGAGAACCGGTCCCCATAATTCAAAATCGGACCTCCATGGTTTTCCACCATAAAGGGATATTTTTTTGAGGCATCATAATTGGGCGGATAGACAATCCATCCTTGTAGGTCCCGCCCATCAAAAGAGGAGGTATACCAGACTTCTTCTACCTTTCCTAAGGTGCGATATTCCAAAAGTCCTCCGTTTAAATCAGTAATTTTCGTAGAGCTTTTGGCTTTTGCGGTTAGCACAGCAACCTCTGCAGGGTAACTCGGTCTGGAGTGGGTATATGTAATGGTTCCATTTTCGGAAACCGAATAAGAACCACTTCCATAAGGACGGCCCAAGGTAGTACCACCACGATTATCTGCCAATTTGGTCAGGGTACCCCCCAAGGTAATGTAACCAATTTTTCCGTTGCCTTTATCATCGTAGTTAAAATAAAGCCCCTCGCTTTTGGCATCCCAAAAAATGCTCGAAACGCTCCTATCAAGCACATCGGAAATACTGCGCTGATTGGAACCATCAACATTCATAATATGCAACTTACGTACCTGATACGCCTGTCTTTTGTCTTCATAACTTATGTAGGCAATATGCTTCCCATCCGGAGAAATTTGGGGATTGTAATCCGGGCCATCCCTATCGGTGAGGGTACTCATTTCTCCAGATTCCACATTTACAGCATAGATTTCGCTATTTCTAAAACGATATTCCCAATCTTTCACCCGATTTGCGGAGAAGTAGATTTTGGAACCATCGGGTGACCAAGAAAGTGTGCCGCGATGCTGCCAATCCCCTGAAGTTATTTGACGCGGGGCCCCGCCATCGGAAGGCATCACAAAAATATGATTGAACCCAGGCTTTATATACCCACGGCCATCCGCTTCATGATATACCCTATCCGTAATTCTTGGAGTATCTGCCCATTGGGCGCCCTTGGGTTTCTTGGGCATTTTTGCAATAACCGGGGCCTTGGCCGCCACATTCATGGAAAAAGCCAATTGCTTTCCATCGGGTGACCATGTCAATGAACTGGGTGAAAAGGGCAGTTGTGAGATTTTGGCCAATTTTCCGGATGCCACCCAATACATATAAATCTCAGCGCCTTCCTCGGTAGTACTGGAAAAAGCAATGCAATCTCCGTTGGGCGACCATTTAGGTCCACTTTCCGATACTTCACGGGAAGTCAATTTTTGATGCTGACTCCCATCGGTCTTTACCATCCAAAGATTACCCCATGCCCGGTCCTTCATAATATCAAAACCCATCCGGCGATAGACTACCCAGTCCCCGTTCGGAGAAATCTGAGGGTCTTGGGCATACTGCAAATCAAAAACATCCAAGTAGGTAAAGTCAGGCTTTTGGGCCTCAGTAAATTGAAAAAACAAGAGGGTCAAAGCAAGGGCATACATGAATCGCATAGTTTACATTTTTGGCGATTTTAAAGGTAACGGAAACTGTGGTTTCCTCAAAAGTATTGTAGCACCCATTTATAGGTTATCTTTAAACCAATAACCCTATGGACCCATCAATGATGAAAAAGATAAATACCGATCGTATTCTTGGTATTTCGGCCATGGTCATCAGTATTCTTACCCTGGCCATTTTTATTTACCAGACAGATATCATGCGCGTTCAAAGCAAACTCTCGGTGAAACCACGCTTGTCTTTTTTAACGAGCACCTACACTACCGATAGCATCATAAAAATTGAAGGTTTTATTTATAACAAAGGCCTGGGTCCGGCCATTGTCGATTCAATTTTCGTAGAATATAAAGGCAAGAGGTTCGAAATGGATATGGATGAATTCATCAAAAATCAAATGCCTGATTTAGAAAACTACGGAGAGCTTGTCCGAAATTCTGCAATGGGTCCAGGAAACACTTTTTTGCCAGGTGAAGAAGCCAGCATTTATAGTTATCACTTCCATCCAACGAACTTGGATTCAATTTTTGGTTATCTGGGCATTAGCTCATTGGAAAACTCCCCATTTGAATTTAAGGTCATATTTACCTCTATTTATGAAGATGAAAAGTGGCTGGTAAGTTCAGAAAGCGATGCACCCATCAAGGTTGATTAACCCATAATTCCTAAAAAAGCATGATCAAAAAAACAACTGTGAAAAATGTCAACTTCCTTACATTGCTTTTGGTTTTAATAGTGCTGGGCTGCAAAAATGAAGATGCCCAAAAAACTATGGAAACCACAAAGACAACCCATTTAACCAAGAGGTATGAGGATTTGGTGGGCCTTTTTCATGAATGGCGCACCTTTGAGAACCCACCCAAACTTGAGGGCGCTCCGGATTACACCAAAGCTACTTTTGAAAAACGCTGGCCTGCATTTAAAGCGTTACAGCAAAAGTTAATTCAAATTGATACCACCGCTTGGCCCATCGATCAGCAGGTAGATTGGATGATCGTTTGGGCCGAAATGAATGGCTACGATTTTAACAGCAGGGTTTTAAAACCTTGGGAACGGGATCCCGCATTCTACAAATCGGTTTGGACACATAAAAGCGATGTGCCCGCACATGAAGGTCCCACCCATCACGGCACCACAGAACTTTGGACCTATGAGTTCCCCCTTTCAAATAGTGAAGTTGATCGGCTGATACAAGATTTGGGCATTATCCCTGCGTTGAACAAGCAAGCCCAACAAAACCTAACGGGCAATGCCAAAGATCTTTGGATTACCGGAATACGTGATATTAAAAATCAAAGCACGGTGCTAAAGACCCTATTGTACCGACAGGGCGTACGCCAGAATGATGCGTTGGTTACTGCTATCATGAAAGCAGTTGCATCCACCGATGCTTTGGCCGTATGGCTGGAGGACCAAGCCCAAACCAAAACAGGATCTTCCGGAATTGGAAGGGAAAACTATACCTGGTATCTGCAAAACGTGCATTTGATACCCTTGACTTGGGCAGATGAGGTCATGATCTTGAAACGGGAATTGGCGAGGGCCTGGGCGTCCCTAAAATTGGAAGAACACCGCAATCGAAACCTTCCCCAACTTGTTGCAGCCAACTCTCCAGAAGCCTATGATAAAAGTGCCGATGCCGCAGCAAGAAGTTTGATCGATTTTCTGGACCAACAAGATATTGTAACCGTAAAATCTTATTTTGAACCTGCCCTGCGAGCACAACTGGGAAGTTTTGTACCTGAAGAAAAACGTAACTTCTTTTGGATTGCCGCCCATTACGATCAACGCCCCCTTTATTCCCATTTTTACCACTGGTTTGAACTGGCCCGAATGGACAATGAACCGCATAAAAGTGAAATTAGAAGGGGACCTTTATTGTACAATATTTTTGATTCGAGAAACGAGGGAACGGCCACGGCAGTGGAAGAAATGTTCATGGATGCTGGATTATATAAAGATTCCCCTCGAACCCGAGAAATTGTATACATTATGATTGCCCAACGCGCAGCACGTGGATTGGGTTCCCTCTACGCTCACGCCAATGAGATGACCATGGAAGAGGCAGGTGGTATCCATTCCGAATATACGCCAAGGGGATGGATGAAGACCGAAAAAGAACTGCTCATTTTTGAACAGCACTTATATTTACGTCAACCGGGGTATGGCACCAGCTACATTACTGGCAAATATTTAATGGAGGCCGCCATGGCGGATTATGCACGAATTCAAGAGTTAAAAGGAGCGTCCTTTAAAACAAAGGATTTTTTCGATGCGCTCAATGGCATTGGGAACATTCCAATGGCCTTGGGGCATTGGGAGCTCACCGGAGAGAAGAATCACCTGACCCCAATAGTGAAAGAGTAGATCATATTGAAGCATAGGGTTTCTTAAAAAGTGACTGAAAACGGTTCAACCGACTGTTGGATATGCTTTAATGTTTTGTTAAACTGCTCCTATCACGTTAAGATTGTTCCTGAGACCGTATATTTTAGAAGGACTAATTCACTCAAACACCCATCTAAAATGAAAAAAGTATTGCTAAGTGCATTTTTGTGCTGTTCCGTTATACTAACGGCGCAGGAAAAGGAAGCTATTATGTCTTCTTCAACCTTCTCAGGGCTTAAATTTAGAAATATAGGTCCAGCGTTTACTTCGGGGCGAATCGCGGACATTGCCATTGACCCCACGAATCAGAATATCATCTATGTTGCCGTCGGTTCCGGCAACGTTTGGAAAACGGTTAATGCCGGTACTACCTGGAAGCCCATTTTTGATAAGGAAAAAAGTTATTCCATAGGATGTATTACCATTGACCCTAGCAATCCACACATCATTTGGGTCGGTACCGGTGAAAATGTTGGGGGCCGCCATGTGGGCTTTGGAGATGGCATCTATCGCAGTACCGATGCTGGAAAAACATGGAAAAACATGGGGCTCAAGGAAACGCAGCACCTTTCCAAGATCATTGTACATCCTGAAAATTCCGATGTTGTCTGGGTTGCCGCTCAAGGCCCGCTTTGGAATAATGGAGATGAGCGTGGCTTATATAAGTCAGTGGATGGAGGAAAAACCTGGAAAAAGACTTTGGGCAATGCCGAGTGGACAGGGGTTACCGATATGGTAATTGATCCAAGAAATCCGGATGTGCTCATTGCGGCAACCTGGGACCGTCACCGAACCGTTGCCGCCTATTTGGGCGGAGGACCGGGATCTGGTTTACACCGAAGTATGGATGGTGGTGAGACTTGGGAAAAACTTACGGAAGGCATTCCAAAATCAAATTTAGGTAAAATTGGATTGGCCATTTCCCCATTTAATCCAGATATCGTCTATGCCGCCATTGAGCTTGATCGGACCAAAGGTGGATTGTTCCTATCAACGGATAGGGGCAGTTCTTGGACAAAACAATCCGATATGATTTCTGGAGCAACTGGTCCGCATTATTATCAAGAACTTTTTGCGGACCCTCACCATGAAGGGCGCATTTATTTGATGAACAATAACGTACTGCAATCTGATGACCATGGCAAGACGTACCGTCGAATGAATCGGGAATTCATGCACAGTGATATGCATGCCGTGGCCTTTAGAAAAAATGACCCGGATTATATCATCATGGGTTCTGATGGAGGTATCTACGAAACCTTTGACGATACCAAGAATTGGCGTTTTGTGGGCAACCTGCCCCTTACCCAATATTACAAATTGGCCGTAGATGATTCGGAGCCCTTTTACAATATTTATGGGGGCACGCAAGACAATGGATCCCATAAAGGTCCTTCCAGAACCAATAGGCGTGAAGGTATATTGAATAGGGATTGGACCAAGGTACTTGGAGCGGATGGCCACCAATCTGCCATAGAGCCTGGAAATCCTGACATTACCTATGGGGAATTCCAACAAGGCCGTCTTTTCCGTATCGACCATAAAACGGGGGAATCCGTTTTTATTGCCCCCCAACCCGATTTGGGTGAACCTTATGAACGCTTTAATTGGGATGCCCCCATATTGGTGAGCCCCCATGACCCAAAGCGCATCTATTTTGCTTCCTACAGGGTGTGGCGTTCCGACAACCGCGGGGATGATTGGAAAGCCATTTCCGGGGATTTGACCAAAGGTCTTGAAAGAATTAAGCAACCCATTATGGGTGGACTGCAAAGTTGGGACAATGCATGGGATGTCAAGGCCATGTCCGCCTACAGTACCATTACTTCTTTGGCCGAATCACCCGTACAGGAAGGCCTTTTATATGCAGGTACGGATGATGGTATCATTCAAGTTTCTAAAGATGGCGGAAGCAATTGGAGAAAAGTATCGTTTACCAGTGTCAAGGGTTTGCCTTCCACCGCGTTTGTCAATGACATTCGAGCGGATTTATTCGATGCCAATACGGTCTATGCGGCACTTGACAATCACAAATACGGTGATTTTAAACCCTATCTCATAAAAAGCACGGATGCGGGTAGCACCTGGCGATTGATTACGGCAGACCTGCCCAATCGATTACTGGTTTGGCGTTTGGTCCAAGACCATATCAATAAGAATCTAATGTTTTTGGCCACGGAATTTGGTATTTATTTTACCATTAACGGGGGTGCCAATTGGATTCAGCTTAAGGGTGGATTGCCCACGCTATCCTTTAGGGACATTACCATTCAACGTCGAGAAAATGACGTTGTGGCCGCATCATTTGGCCGTGGCTTCTATGTATTGGATGATTACAGCGCCCTTCGGTCCATTTCACAGTCCGATCTGGAACAGAACGAGGCCCTGCTCTTTGAAACCCGTGATGCAGATTGGTATATTCCCGTAAGCGATATCAATGGCAGTCATGGAGCACAACTCTATCGAGCAAAAAATCCTGAGTTTGGAGCCACGTTTACCTATTATTTGCGTGATGATTACACCACATTGGAAAAAAAGCGAAAAGCGTCAGAAAAAAAACGGACCAAAGCTGGACAGGACATTCCATTTCCAGGCTGGGAGGCCATTGAACAGGAACGAAGGCAAGAGAACGCCAAAATACTATTGACCATTACGGATAGCAATGGAAAAATTATAAAAACCTTGAACGCCAAACCTAAAAAAGGGATCAATCGTACCGCTTGGGACCTGACCACAAATTCAAAAAACATCGTTCGTTTGCAAGCCAGGGAAAGACGCAATAATGCCTTTGGGCCATCAGGAACTATTGTCACTCCGGGCACTTATTTTGTACGTTTATCAAAGGTTGTGGACGGGAAAACGACAGAATTGGTAGGCCCTCAAAAATTTCAGGTCATACGTATGCAAGAGCCTGCCATTCAAGGTGCTTCCCCAGAAGAATTTGCAGCGTTCAAAGACCAATTTGAGGCGTTTCAACAGGACCTATCCACAACAAACATGCTATTGTCAAAAAGTCAAAAGCAGGTGAAAGCAATGCGCAAGGCGTTTTTGTTGGCCGATCAACAGCCCATTCAACTTGGGGATGAACTATTTGGCTTAGCAACCGAGCTGGAGGATTTGAACACCCAACTTAATGGGAATACCAGTAAAAGTGAGGTCGGTGTAAATGACGATCCAACACCGGGTAATGCTCGTTTTGTAGCTGGCCGGGCACTGCGAACCACCTATGGGCCAACGGGCACCCACAAAAAAACCTTGGGACGTGCTATAAAACAACTGGCACCCATTCAAGCCAAAGTCAAAAATGCTTCGGCAAAGGTGGGCACCTTACTTGAACGTCTGAAAGCCATTGGCGCACCAATGATCGAAGAATAGTTGATCTTTCCCATGGCACAAAATCCCCACCTAGGTGGGGATTTTTTTGAATAGTCTGGATTCCAGAGTAGTAAAATTAAGCGTCCTACTTTTACTTACCTCTATAAAGGCATTGCGGATATGGTGCCATTCTTTTCCGAGCAATAGATTCCAATCCCAATACGGTAACTCAAAACAAACCATTATCTTGACATTTGTTTTAAATTTCACCACCTAAAATCAATCTCTCATGAAGAAAACTCTAAAAAGTAAGGCCCTATCACTATTTCTAGTTCTTTTTTATGGTAGTACCTTTATCGGGTTGCATGGACAAGAAACCAAATTGATGCAGCAACCGGCTTTAAGCGAAACCCAAATCGCTTTTATATACGCCGAAGACCTATGGATTGCCGATAGGGATGGTGCCAATCCAAAACGACTGACCGTCGATGAGGGGGTGGAATCATATCCCATTTTTTCTCCAGATGGCAGTATGATTGCCTTTAATGCGGAGTATGACGGCAATTCAGATGTATTCATTGTGCCTGCTACCGGTGGAATTCCAAAAAGATTGACTTGGCACCCTTATAACGATTGGGTACGTGATTTTTCCCCGGATGGTAAGCAAGTGCTCTTTGCTTCAAGACGTAATTCGCACACTAACCGATATTTTCAGTTGTACACGGTTTCTGTAGACGGCGGGGCAACGACCCAATTGGAAATTCCGAATGCATTCTGGGCTTCGTATTCTGATGATGGACAGCATATTGCGTACACCACCATTTTTGATGCCTTCACCCAGTGGAAACATTATCGCGGAGGGCGTACCTCACGTATCTGGGTATACGATATCAACGACCATAGCGTGGTTGAAATTCCCAAGCCTACCGGTGGCAGCAACGATACACAACCCCAGTGGATAGGTGATGAGGTCTTTTTTAGAAGCGATCGGGATGGCGAATTCAACTTGTTCAGTTATGATACCCAAACCAAAAACGTAACAAAGCATACTAATTTCAAGGACTTTCCGGTCATTAACGCAAAGGCCCATGGCACCTCCCTTATTTATGAAAATGCAGGTACTCTCCATATTTATGATGCCTCGTCTAAGCGTGATATAGCACTGACCCTAGAAATCAACACCGATCTGTTGGAATTGCGTGAACGCTACGTTTCGGGATCTCGTTATGTGCGTTCCGGACATATTTCGCCTTCAGGCTTAAGGGTAGTGTTGGATTTTCGGGGGGATATCGTGACCATTCCCGCAAAAAAGGGAGACGTAAAAAACAAAACACAGACCACGGGCACTCATGAAAAATTTCCGGCATGGTCACCAGATGGAAGTACCATTGCCTATTTTTCTGACGCTTCTGGAGAGTATGCCATACACTTAAAAACCATTGCCGATGGCTCTGTAAAGGAAATTAAATTAAATGGGAGCGGCTTCTATGGCAATATTCAATGGTCGCCCGATAGTGAAAAACTAAGTTATGCTGATAATGGCCGCAATCTTTATGTCACTGAAGTAAATACCTCAAAAACAACCAAAATCGATCAAGATGATTTATTCGTTCCCGGAGACCAGCGCGAATTGTTCAGTGATTGGTCATACGACTCCAACTGGATTGCCTATACCAAGATTATAGATACCAATTTTGAAAAGGCATTTCTCTATTCCCTTTCCGAAAACAAATCATATGAACTCACGGATGGACTTTCAAATGTTACACAGCCCACCTTCGATGCAAGCGGCAAATACCTTTATCTTACTGCTTCGACCGATGCCGGCCCGGTGGTCAATTGGTTCGATCAATCCAACCAAGACAAAGTACTGACCAATTCCATCTATGTAATTACCCTACAAGATGATGTAGTTTCTCCTTTGAAAAGAGAAAATGATGAAGAAAAGGGGGAGGAAAAAGACCAGGAAGGTGCCCCAGAAAAACCAACAAAAAAGGGAAAGAAGGAGGAAGAAACCACAAAACCGTTACGCATTGACTGGAAAGGTATTGAGAACAGACTTTTAGCCTTACCCATGGAAGCTGGATTGTATAGTAATTTAAGCTCAGTAGCTGAAGGGGAGCTGTACTACCTATCTTCATCCTTATATGGTTCAGATTCCCATCTTTATTCGTTTGCCTTTGAAGACAGGAAGGCAAAAGAACTTTTCGTCGCTGACTACTATGAAATTGCTAGTGGAGGCAAAAAAATGTGGTACAATGCCAACGGAGGATGGTTCATTTCGGATATCGGAAAAAAGTCGGAAGAAGGCCCACTTGATCTCAACAGCATTTCGGTCAAAATCGACCCTAAGGAAGAATGGAAGAATATTTTTGATGAAGCTTGGCGTGTAAACCGCGATTACTTTTATGATCCAGGTATGCATGGGGTGGATTGGCCAGCCATGAAGGCGAAGTATAAACCTTTTGTCGCACATGCTTCCTCCAAAGATGATCTCTATCGGGTAATGCAATGGATGTTCAGTGAGCTTGCCGTTGGACACCATCGCTTTGGCAGTAACGGTGACGCACTCCATCGACCAAAACGAATACCGGGTGGTCTTCTTGGGGCTGATTACAAAGTAGACAATGGTCGACACCAAATTACTAAAATTTACGGGGGCTTGAATTGGACCCCAGAATTGCGATCCCCCTTAACCGAGCCAGGTGTAAACGTTTCCGAAGGTGATTATATCATTGCAGTCAATGGAAAAAACGTTTCGGGAACGGATAACCTGTATCGCTTTTTTGAAAATACGGCCGAAACCTTGGTCGACCTCACGGTCAGTGCCAATGCCAATGGCACTAACGCCACAACCTTTCAAGTCACGCCTTTGCGAACAGAATGGGCTATACGCAATCGTGACTGGGTCGAAGGCAATCTAAAAAAGGTACATGAAGCCACTGATGGTCAAGTGGCCTATGTCTACGTACCCAATACGGCCAATGCCGGTTTTGAATACTTCAAAAGATACTTTTACCCTCAGGCCAATAAAAAGGCCATTATCATTGATGAACGTTTCAATGGTGGCGGACAGTTGGCGGATTACTATATCGACATTTTGAAGAGGCCCGTTCAGGCCTATTGGAATTTCAGGTATGGACAAGATCTAAAATCCCCCAGCGCCTCCATTCAAGGTCCAAAGGTGATGCTCATTGACGAAACCGCTGGTTCTGGCGGGGATTATTTGCCCTGGATGTTTAGAAAGTTCAAAATGGGCACCTTGGTCGGCAAACGAACCTGGGGCGGGCTCGTCGGGGTACTGGGCTACCCAGAATTTATTGATGGTGGTGTCGTGACCGCACCCAATCTGGCCTTTTACTCTGAAAACGGGTTTCGTGTAGAAAATGAAGGAGTGCCCCCGGACGTAGAGGTCGAACAGCTGCCCGAATTGGTCATTAAAGGGCATGATCCGCAATTGGAAAAGGCGATTGAAATTATTTTGAAAGAGTTGGAAGAAAATCCGCCTCAAAAGCTGGAGCGGCCACCCTATCCTATTAAAGTAAAGCAGTAAGGTTTAAATACAGTTCCTATTGGTGCAAATTCAAAAAGAATGATTCAGTTCTTTCGTAAAATCCGTCAAAAACTCGTCTTAGGGAACAAATTCTCGAAATACCTGCTCTATGCCATTGGCGAAATCATACTGGTTGTCATTGGTATTTTGATTGCCCTACAATTAAACAATATTCAAGAGGAGAAAAAGAGGAGGGAAAAGGAACGCTCTTATTTAAAAGAAATCAATCTTGATTTTAAATCGAATAAGGAACAATTGGACTCCATTATCGCATACAACAAGGTAAGCCTTCATGCGGGACGTCGGCTTCAAGAAATCTTAAAGAAGTTTGAGGCGGACAATCCAAAAGTCACAGCAGGCAATAGAAAATTTGCGGATAGTATTGGCTACTACAACAACTTGGTCTGGCGAAACAAATCGTTCAACCCCAAAAATGGTACCGTGGAAGCCCTGCTTAATTCCTCATCTTTTGATTTGATTACCAACGACACCTTACGAAGAAATCTAATAGCTTGGCGTGATGTTCTTGGAGATTATTTGGAGGAAGAACAGTTTGGAATTCAGTTCTTGTTCAGTGAATATGACCCCTGGATCAGGGCTAATCTAGATCCTGAGAATGCAACCGTACTTTTCAGTATTCGAAATCGTAATTATCTGTTCAAACGCATAGGGGATTTGAATAACAATCTGACCACGGTTAAGGAAGAAGGGGTTGTGGATATGATCAATGAAATCATACGTTTAACAGAAAAGACAGCCCATGATTAAATTTTTTCGTCATATCCGTCAAAAGGTACTATCAAAGAACAAGTTTTCAAGATATCTCCTTTACGCTACCGGAGAAATTATTTTGGTGGTCATCGGCATTTTGATTGCGCTGCAGATCAATAACTGGAACGACTTGAAAAAGGAGCGTCAAATCGAAAGGCAGTATTTGGAAGCCCTACGATCCGAATTTGTTGCAAACCTTGAAAAACTGGATGCATCCATTACATCTTGCAATACCTTGGCCGCACAATTGGGTACACTCCTTACCTATTTTGAACCCAAAAAATCAGATACTATAAACTCCGCCACCATTGCGCGAAATTTTGGGGAAGCACTGCGCTACCAAATCAATTTTAATCCAAACACTGGTGTCCAAAAGGATTTGATCAGCTCTGGGAATCTGAGACAAATACGCAATGCTGTGCTAAGACAAAAAATAGCTTCGTTCGATACTGCGTTGGGAGAAATTGAAAAACAGGAATCTGGCGCCATAGACGTAAAGGATGATATTGGCAAAACCATTATTAAATTGGTAAGCATGCGGCCCATTTTCGAATCTGGGGGCAGTGAAGTTCTGGGCAATTCAAAATTCGAAGAGGTTGATGTAAAGCTTGTTTTCAATAATATGGAAGTTGAAAATAACCTAATATTATATCAAGCCATAACAAAAAGCACAGGACTGGTCTATTACACACCATTGAAGAAAGATATCGAAGGTATCATTGCCCTTATCGATTCCGAATTAGGCAATTGACCTTTTAACAATTCAGGAAAACAAATCAAGGAACGTTACAAAACGGGTTAAAACCCGTCTTATGGCCAGTGGGATTCAAAAAAATATTTCGGGAAATACTTTTGGTCTATCTAAGTTCTTGGATTCTTGGGTTTGGCATCCTACTGTTTCAACTCTATGACAAGGACCGTTCTTTTCAGGAAGCTACATCGCTAATCTTTTCCCAGGTTTTTCCCAATACCACCTACTTGCTCATTCACCACGCATTTTTTGTGCTGCTCTACCTTATTGTATTGGGTACCGGTTATTTCATACAGGTATATAAAAAGAAGGGAAGAACGATCTTTTTAAAACGTCTGGGGATACGGTTCGTGACTCCTTTAGGAATGGCCGTTTTAACCCTTAAAGCCATCATTCTTTGGAATTCCCAGGAAAATTACACCTTTAATTGGAATCCCAAGGTGATGAATACCTTAGGGAAGGTAAAGCGCCATTTTGAAACCGATAAAAAACATCGAGGAATGAGCGTTTTTGGTTGGCGCGGGGATACATCTGCAGCCATTGATGATATTATTAAGGCAAATATTGAATGGGTCGCCATTATCCCCTTCCTCTATCAGGAAAGCGAACGGACGAAAGTTATGGATATACCAGACCCTGAAGATGGGTATGGACGGCGGGATTCAGTTTTTATTGCCAACATTCGCAAAATGCGAAAAAAAGGTCTTTATGTCCATCTGAAACCCCATTTGTGGATGAGTGATGGATGGCGGTCCAATATCTCACTAGATTCGGATGAAGAATGGGACAAATGGTTCCAGTCCTATCGGACCAATATGTTGCACTACGCCCGTATGGCCCAGCTTACCGGAGCAGAACTCTTTTGTGTAGGAACGGAATTACGGACCTCCATCAAAAAACAACCCAATGCTTGGTGCCAACTTATCGCTGAAATCAAAGCCATATACAATGGCAAATTAACCTATGCTGCCAACTGGTACGATGAATATGAACATATTACGTTTTGGGACCAGTTGGATTATATTGGGATTCAGGCGTATTTCCCATTGACCGAAATTAAAAACCCCGATTTAGAGACCATAAAAAAGGGATGGAAACCCCATATTAACATGTTGGAATCATTTTCCAATGATTATAAAAAGCCCATTCTTTTTACGGAGGTAGGCTATAAAAGTGAGGCTTCCGCTACCATAAAACCCTGGGAATGGGGCAATGCCCTCAGCGTTTTGTATCGAAGAAAGTCTGACCGTACCCAGCAATTGGCCTATGAGGCCCTGTTTGAAGGGTTATGGCACCAAAACTGGTTTGCCGGTGTCTATATTTGGCAGTGGGACACTCGGAGCACCCAAGCCAATGCCGCAACGGACCTCGATTTTTCGCCGAGGTTTAAGCCCGCAGAAAATGTCATGGCCAAATGGTTTGCCCAAGCGGCACTAAGACCAACACCCTAAAAGGTACATATTTTATATATTTAAGGGAAATACTTCCCCGTCAAACCGACCAAAGTGATTAAATTTTTTCGGCGTATCCGTCAAAAACTAGTTTCTGAAAACCGTTTCAGCAAATACCTTGTTTACGCCATTGGGGAAATTGTTTTGGTGGTCATTGGTATTTTGCTAGCCCTACAAATCAACGAATGGAACGAGGCCAAAAAAGCAAAAAAGGAAGAAACAGAAGCTTTAAAAAATCTAGAACAAGAATTTAGGTCCAATGAAAAAGACCTGAGATTGCAACAAATCATTGTCACCACGGCCTATGAATCCAACAAACATTTAATGGATTTATTCAATAAAGAAAAGTCCACTTTCAAGGAAATCAATATCGACAGTCTTATTTTCTTTAGTGTGGAATTTGACCGCTATAGCCCATCACAAAATGTATTACAAGACCTGTTGCAATCTGGAAGGCTGGCCCTAATTTCAAATGATAGCCTGCGTAACCTACTGTTTGATTGGACCCGGGTTCTCAATGTTGTAGAGGAACGCTATGTGGACTGCAATGAAAAGTTAAGGGAAGAACTCATCCCTTACCTAAGTCAAAAATATGTCTTCAAAGACATTGATCGCTACGGCAGGTTAAATTGGAAAAACCAAAGCGAATTTAAAATAGATAAAACCGCTGTTTTTGAGGATATGATCTATGAAAACCTGACCGATGATTTCATGTACCGTCTTGACAGATACTTTCTTGAGCTAAAAAAATTGGAAACCATAATCAACAAAATTCAGGAACAAATTGATGATTAAATTTTTCCGAAGAATACGAAAATCCCTTCTTGTGGAAAGTAAGTTTTCGAAATACCTCCTCTATGCGATTGGCGAAATTGTGTTGGTGGTCATTGGTATTTTAATTGCGCTGCAGGTCAACAACTGGAACAATGAGAATACCAATAGGAAGAAGGAAGCCCTGCTGCTTAAACAAATCCATAGGGATTTTAAAAGCAACAAAAAACAACTGGATAGTATCGTGCTTATCAATAAAAGAAAGCAGAAAGCGCTGAGAATCTTTCTTGATGCACTAGTCGCAAGTCCTGATTCCAGTGCTATTGACACCTTACTCAAATATGCAGGGGACATCTATACGATTAAGACCTTTAATCCTTCCAATGGCGCCGTCCAGGCCCTGATCAGTTCTTCTTCTTTTGAATTGATTCAAAATGATTCCCTACGGGATCTGCTAATCTCTTGGCAGGATGTCTATAAGGACTACGCAGAAGAAGAACAATTGGAACGCACTTCTCAAATTCAAGATTTCGCACCCTATATGAGAAAGCATTTTAACTTTCTAAGACCCTACTCCAAACCGAATCTTGAAGTCATTAAAACCGTGGAGTTTCAAAATGTATTTATAGACAAACGTCTCCTTTGCAACTTCGTTTTAGAGGCCATTAAGGAAGAAGAAATTACCTATTATTTAGAAGAAATCATACGACTTTCCAAAACCGATGACTAAATTTTTCCGAAACATACGAAAGTCCCTTTTGTCTGAGAGTAGGTTCTCAAAGTACCTCCTATATGCTAGTGGGGAAATCATTTTGGTAGTCATTGGTATTTTGATTGCGCTACAAATCAACAATTGGAACAACAATAAGCTAGATCAAAAACAAGCCTGTGTGTATCTGTCAAATCTTTTGATTGATTTAGAGGAACAAGTCCGTATAGTGGATAATCAATTTGGTTTTGAATATGAAGCCGTTTTAAATGGCGAGGCCCTTCTAAATGCGTATTTGGATAACAGAGGTTTCAATATCGATGAGGATTTTTCCAAAAGACTAAGCATTCTTAATAATAGAATGACCTTTAAAATTGCGAATTCCACTTTCGACGAACTCTTGGCATCAGGCAACACCAATTTGATTGCCAATGCAACCCTTAAATCGACTATTCTTGATTATTTTAAAGATTTGGAACGGGACAAGTTGGTATTGACCCAGAACAACGAATATATAGACAATCATTTTGCCCCTATGGCTTTGGAGATAAGCACCCACTACATGCCCAATTTGCAAATAAAAGGGTTTAAAGATATTATAGAGAAGGGTTATTTGGAAAAAGGAGGAAACAAATACCTAATGGATAAAGAAAGGGCTTTTAAAATTATTGAAAGAAAGTTGCGGTCCGATGATTATGAATTGCGATTGCTCAATGAAGTCAATTACAGATATAGAATAGCAGCGGTCCATCTTGGTATTATGGACGAAATAAAAGTGAAGACGGAAAGGCTAATCCACTTAATACAAGAAGAACAAAAAAAGTGTCCTTGAAACTAGGCAAACCACAAATTCAAAATGCTAACATTCTTTCGACGTATCCGACAAAAATTATTATCTGAGAATAAGTTCTCAAAGTACTTGCTATATGCGATTGGCGAAATCATATTGGTGGTCATTGGTATTTTGATTG
>JBCDBE010000028.1:0-32641 GCA_039184365.1 Bacteroidota bacterium
AATGAGCACATAGCTAATCATAGTAGGTTGACCGGCCTATTTGAAGTGAAACCGAGATATTTATCTGAAAATATTTTTGGTGATACTTATCTCAAAGAATTTCCTAAAGAAGATTATGATCATCTATTAGTTCTTGATGATAAATTAGTTGAAGCCAAACGAGAAAACAGATTTGAAGATTTATTAAAAACTGGGCAAGCAACTTACAGTTCTATTTTTTTAAATTTCAATTACACATCAACATTAAGTGCCTACATTGAAATATTGAAAGACATTTATTATGATAAAATAAACCAAATTCCTATTCATGGTAGTTTGAAGGATAACAGTAATATTAACTTTGGCTTTGGGGATGAAATGGATGACGATTATAAAAAAATGGAAAACTTTGACGAAAATGAATACTTAAGAAATTTCAAGTCTTTCCATTATACTCAGAATTCAAACTACAAGAATCTTCTGGACTATATTTCTTCAGATAAGTTTCAAGTTTACATTATGGGGCATCCTGTGGTCTTTCTGATCGTACTCTTTTAAATACTATTTTTGAACATGATAATTGTCGTTCTATAAAAGTGTTTTACCAACAAAGAGAAGATGGTACGGATAATTTTACCGAAATCATCCAAAATATATCGCGCCATTTTAATGATAAGAAAATGATGCGCGCGAAGGTAGTCAACAAATCACTTTGCTCCCCGCTTCCACAAAATATTCGTTTTCAAGGAAAGGATTCTTGAGATTTCTCCTTTACATCTCGACTGCGCTCGACGTGACAGTTCGAAATGACAATTCACCCAGAACCCCTTTTTTTCTTATTGTAATAATAAATGGCATAGGCTATGCCCACCAACACCACAAAAGGCAAATAGGACCCAATGACCACCCCAATTTCATAGGCACTGTCCGGGGCCTCTTCCATCTTTTTTTCAATGTTGGATTGTTGAAGGAAAAAAAGTAAAGCTTTCATCTTCTTTAGTATTTAACTGTCCTTCTGGACCTAGTGATGAATCTCGAATATGGATTTTGGATTCTTCATTCCGCTTCGCTCCATTCAAAATGACATCCGAAAATAAATCAACTATTCATTAATCCCTCAATTTCTTCGGCTTCAATGGGGATGTTTCGCATTAGGTTGAATGGTTCGCCATTTTCCTGAATGACCACATCGTCTTCCAATCGAATACCAAAACCTTCATCAGGAATATAGATGCCAGGCTCCACCGTAAAGACCATATTCGCTTTCATAGGGGTCTTCAGTTCCCCATAGTCATGGGTATCCAATCCAATGTGGTGACTGGTGCCATGCATGAAGTATTTTTTGTAGGCCGGCCAATCCTTGTTTTCGTTTTGAACAGCAGCTTTGTCCAACAATCCCAACCCCAACAATTCCGAAGTCATCATCTTGCCTACCTCCTTGTGATACTCCGCCCAAAGGGTCCCCGGAACCAAGAGCTTTGTCGCTTCATTCTTTACGCTAAGTACGGCATTGTATACTTCCTTTTGTCTTTTCGAAAAGATTCCATTGACCGGAATGGTCCGCGTCATATCACTGGAATAATTGGCATATTCCGCGCCAACATCCATCAAGATCAACTCCCCATCCTTGCACTGTTGGTTGTTTTCAATATAATGTAGCACATTGGCATTATTGCCTGAAGCAATTATGGGGGTGTAGGCAAAGCCTTTGCTTCGATTTCGTATGAATTCATGCAAGTATTCAGCTTCCAGTTCATATTCCCAAACACCGGGCTTTGTAAATTGCAAAATACGACGGAAGCCCTTTTCAGTAATATCGCAGGCACTTTGAAGTAGTTTCAATTCCTCAGGTTCCTTGACCCCGCGTATCTTTTGTAAAATGGGATTGCTTTTGGCCCATTGGTGGGCTGGGAATTCCTTTTTGCATACTTCAATAAAACGGTCTTCCCGCGTTTGGGTTTCCACCGCTTGGCGGTAATGCTCATTGGTATTGAAATAAATGGTCTCCGCTTCGGTCATTAAATCAAAAAACACTTTTTTGAAATCGCTCAGCCAATAGACCGTTTCAATCCCTGAAACAGCGGTGGCCTGCTCCTTGGTCAATTTGGACCCTTCCCAAACGGCAATATGTTCATTGGTCTCACGAACAAACAAAATTTCCCGGTGTTTTTTATCCAAAGCATCGGGGAACAATACCAAAATGGTCTCCTCCTGGTCCGCCCCGCTTAAATAAAAAATATCGCTATGTTGCACAAAGGGCATGGTGCTGTCCGCACTTATTGGGTAGATATCATTGGAGTTAAAGACAGCAATACTTTTTGGCCTCATTAAAGCCGTAAATTTTTTCCGGTTCTTTATAAAAAGTTGGTTGGGTAGTTGTTCGTACTTCATGGAAAGGGCGTTTCTCAAAAATTGGGTTCCTATCTTATTCCGTAAATTTAAGAACTGTTTTTTCAACCCACCTGGAACATGACAAAATTCAAGCTATTTGTATTGGTCGTTGCCCTACATTTTTATGGCTTTTCCCAAACGGATTTCTCCGCTTTCAACGACTTTAAATTCCGATTTATAGGTCCCGAAGGCAATCGAACCATCGCCATAGCTGGTATTCCTGGCGACCCTATGGTCAATTACATTGGAGCGGCATCCGGCGGATTATGGAAAACCACCGATGGGGGTGTAACATGGAACTCCATTTTTGATGACCAGGAAGCCTCTTCCATTGGATCCCTGGCCATTACACCGACCAATCCAGATATTGTCTGGGCAGGTACAGGGGAAACCTTTGTCATTCGTCCGGCACACGCCATGGGGGATGGTATCTACAAATCTGAGGATGCCGGTAAAACATGGAAGAAAATGGGCTTGGAAAAAACCGGGCGCATTGGTAGGATTATTGTACATCCAACTAATCCAGAGATTGTCTATGTTGCGGCATTGGGACATACCTATGGCCCCCAACAGGAGCGAGGCGTGTATAAAACCATTGATGGTGGAGCATCTTGGGAGCACATACTTTTTGTAGATGAAAACACGGGTGCAGCTGATATCGCCTTCAACCCGAAAAATCCGGACCACATATTGGTGGGGATGTGGTCCATTCATATCAATACCTGGGGCCTGCGAAGTGGTGGCCCAGGTGGTGGTATCTATCGTTCGATGGATGGCGGGAAAACCTGGAAAGCACTTTCAGAAAATGGACTTCCCGGAGGTACAGAAAATCCTGTGGGAAAAACGGGGGTCGGTATTTCACACTCCAACCCCAATGTGGTTTATGCTTTATTTGAAATTGACAGTCCAGCACTCTACCGATCGGAAGATTTTGGCGAAACCTGGACCCTTCAAACCCGAAACCACGATATCAATGAACGCGCGCCCTATTATACCCGAATGGCAGTGTCAACGGACAATCCGGAGGAACTGTACTTTGCTTCGGTAAAATTCAGTATCTCAAAAGACGGAGGTAAGACCTATACCTCTGGATATCGTGCAGGGGGTGACAACCACGACATTTGGATAGATCCCACCAACGCCAACCGAATCATGGTCGCCCATGACGGTGGGGCGAGCATCAGTTTAAACCGTGGCAAAACCTATCAACGTATTGTATTGCCCATTGCACAGATGTACCACGTTTCGGTCGATGATCAAATCCCTTATAACGTTTATGGCAATCGGCAAGACGGGTATTCTTACAAAGGACCTAGTAATAGCCGCCAGGGCTATATTCCCCTGGGATTATGGAAAGGGGTTGGCGGTTGCGAAAGTGGCTTTGCCCAGCCTGACCCTGTGGACAACAACATTGTTTGGTCCGGTTGTTACGATGGAGGGTTACAACGGTACGATGCCAGAACGGGGCATGCCCGGGACGTACGTGTTTGGCCCGAAGCAGGTTATGGTTGGGAACCCGGAAAATTGAAATACCGCTGGCATTGGAATTTCCCCTTATCTTTTTCCCCGCATACCAAACACCGGGTGTATGTAGGCAGCCAATTTGTACATACAAGCAACGATGATGGGCAAAGTTGGCAGGTAATCAGTCCCGATCTGACCTTAAATGACAAAACACACCAGCAAAATTCCGGTGGGATTGCCGTGGATAATCTAATGACTTTTGATGGGGCCACCTTATTTAGCATTGAAGAATCGCCATTGGAGCCAGGCCTGATTTGGACGGGCAGCAATGATGGGCAAGTACAACTGACCAAAGATGGCGGTAAAAACTGGACGAATGTGACCAGCAATATCCCCAATCTACCGAAATGGGGGACCATTGCCAATATTGAACCATCGCGTTATAAAAAGGGAACTGCTTACATGACGGTCGATCTGCATCAAATGGGTGATTTTAATCCCTATGTGTATAAAACCGAAGATTATGGTCAAAATTGGAAGTTCATCAGTGGTTCCGTGCCCCAATCGGTGCATAGTTTTGCCCATGTCATCAAAGAAGACCCTAAGCGGGAGGGCATGCTGTATTTAGGGGTGGATAACGGATTGTACCTCAGCTTTGATGATGGGGAACATTGGTCCAGACTTCGCAATAACCTGCCCCCGGCCCCCGTGTATTGGTTGGAAATTCAGGAGCGCTTTGATGATTTGGTGGTAGGTACTTACGGCCGCGGCTACTATGTTTTGGATGATATTTCCGCTTTGCGGGAATTTGATGAGACCCAAAATAAAGAAGCCCATTTGTTCAGTCTTCGGGAAGCGTATCGATTTCAAAATCAACAAGCCATAAAGACCGACGGGCCCAGTTTGAATTCAGGAAAAAATCCGGCTTACGGAGCCTATATCAATTATTTTCTTAAAGATAGTACGGCCCAAAAAGTTGAGGTTCAGATATTGACGCAAGACAACGAAGTGGTTCGAACCTTAAAGGGGCAAAACGCTGCTGGAGTGCATCGAACCGTTTGGGATTTGCGGTATGAACCTACGTACAAACCCCGTTTAAAAACCACTCCGCCTGGGCGCCCTTGGGTACAATTGAACGGAGAAGGATGGCGTCCCTTGGTCACTTGGGATTTGGACTTATGGCGTGGGCAATATGGCCCTAGAGCGGTGCCGGATACCTACAAGGTGAAGCTTATCATCGGCGAACAGGAGTTTGTTCGAGAGCTTACCGTTTTAAAAGATCCTTCTACTGAAGGAACCAATGAAAGCATCAAAGAGCAGGTTGCATTTTCCTTGGAATTGCGCGATGCCATGAACCTAGCCGTGACCATAATAAACGACATTGAGGATATACGGGACGAGCTGGAGGCTATTTTACCGGAGCTTAAAAGCGTACAGGACAAGGCCACGGCAAAACTACTGATAGAAAATGCGAAGAATATTTCTGGCGCCCTGTATGATATTCATTTAACGGGTGCCCGCGAAGATGCTTTTCGATCCCCTATGAAACTCTACGGACGGTTAAGTGCTTTGGCCAGTGATATTGGAGGTTTTGGAGTAGATTTTAGGCCTACCGATCAACAACGGGATGTATATCAAGTATTGAACGAGCGTCTTATCAAGGCCCAAAATACCTATAACAAATTCTTTGAGATAGAGGTTAAGCGACTGAATGAGCAATTAAAGAAAAGTGAATTGCAATTGGAGGCAGGCAAAAAAATAAAATCGTAAATGTGGTTTCTAATATGGAAGCTTGGAAGGTAAAAAAGAAGCCTTTCGGCTCCGTTGGGTTTAAAAGCTAAGGAATAACGCAATCTTTGACATATTGGACACTATGTTAAGCGTTTTATTCTATTTTCATTGGTTTTTGTGTCCTTTAAAACTTTAGCAATCAACTCGCTGTAAGTTTCAGGATTGCCAATATGTTTGCAAAACTTTGATAAATATTTACGAGTCAAACCTTTTTTTCTTTGCGATATAGTAATTTTCAGGCTATGAAAGTTATCAGTTTATTTTCGGGTGCAGGAGGGATGGATATTGGTTTTGAACAAGCCGGATTTGAAATCGTTCTAGCAGTTGAAAAAGATTTGGCCTGTTGCAACACATTAAAAAAAAATAAACCAGACCTAAATGTTCTTCAAGGGGATGTTTCAGAATTAACAGGAAAAGAAATACTGAATCTAGCCAATCTAAAAAGGACAGAAGCGGCTATGGTAATTGGGGGGCCCCCTTGCCAGTCATTTAGTCTTGCTGGTAAAAGGAAAGGTATGGATGATGAAAGAGGAAAGTTAGTTCTTGAATTTGCAAGATTGGTTAAAGAAATTCTTCCAGTGGCTTTTGTAATGGAAAATGTAAAAGGCATGGTTAATTGGAACAATGGTGCAGCAATTCAAGAAATAATTGCTTCATTCGAAACCAAGATTCCATATCAAGGTCTTGATTACTCCTACAGTGTGAAAAATGAGGTATTAAATGGAGCGAATTTTGGGTTGCCCCAGTTCAGGGAGCGTCTATTTTTAGTTGGTAATCGAGTTGGTGTAAAATACTCTTTTCCAAAACCAACACATGGCCCAAACTCCGGATTAAATCTATTCGATGATTTAAAAGAATACAACTCAGTATGGGATGCCATTGGCCATTTACCTCCGGCACAAGAACCATCTGATAATGCTAAGAGAATTGCCAAAACCATTGAAAAGCGTATCGAAGTCCATGGATATTAAAAATCATCAGAAAACCGCACACTCCCCATCAACAATTGAAAAAATAAAGAAAGTTCCTATTGGTTCTAAGCTTTCGGATGTTCAGAAAACTTTTGGGTCAACTTATAGAAGATTAAATCCGGAAGCACCTTCTCCAACGGTGACAAGAAGTGGATATCGAGATTTTATACATCCATTTGAGAATAGAATGCTCACCGTTCGGGAACTTGCCTGTTTGCAATCATTTCCTGAAAACTGGGAATTTACCGGCACAAGACTTGATTCCTATAGTTCGAAAAGAAACATCTCTATGACACAGTTTGGACAAGTTGGAAATGCTGTGCCGCCACTCTTGGCTAGAGTTCTCGCGGAAAGCATAAAAAATCAAATTTTTGATTAAGTATTTATGCCAAAAGTACCTTACGAAGTAATTCTTGAGCAATACCAGCTAAAGTCAACGTTCTTCCTCGAAAGCTTGGGAAGTTTCGGTTATTTTGATTTTTTTTTTCAAGATTGATAAAATAATCGAAACACAGGGTGAAACTTTCGATTGGAAAAACCGAACTGAACTTGGAATTAACGAGGAAGCATGGAGAAAAATTAAGAAATCGAAAATTCATCCCTTGCACGTTTTTTGTTCCCCAAGAATTCTTGGCCAATACAGCAGTCTTTTAAGATATTATCGCAGTATTGCGATGATACCTCAAAAAGGACTTCAAAATATTTCGCGCATTAGTAATATAAAAGAAATCGAAAATGGAAAGAAGTCGATAAACCCAGATAGGGTAAAAGGTTTGGTAATCTTACTAAATGAATTTACGTCATCCAACATTTTACTTTCGGAGGAAATAACAAAAGAAAAAGTATCTGGAATGATGTATGCTACAGCCGGCACCTCAATCGACGGTTCTTGGCGAAATCAAATAGGTAATGAAGGCGAAAGGGTAATAAGGACATTATTGGTAAAATCATTCATCGAAAACCATGAAATTCTTGCAATAGTTTCAAAAAAAGATATTTCATTCAAAGTGAAAGACTGGACAGAAGAATTTGGATCTCCAATTGAAACCATCAAACAAATGAAATCAGTTGTACTAATAAACGGAAGTTCCATGTTATTCTCGTCCGAACCTGATGTTAAACTAATTGATTATCAGGGCAATACCATTGGGGCTATTGAAATCAAAGCTGGAATAGATCCTGCGGGAGCACTCGAAAGACTTGGGGCAATGTTTAAATCTTTTGACAATGTTCTTGCAGTAACCCCTAGCGCTGCTACAATATTAGTCGCAACTTGTATAACGGATGAAGTAGATGCAAGACTTCGTGAATCCAATGCGGTCAAACAAACTTATATAACAACAGATATCATAAACAATAAATCAGGTAAAGCCAAAAAATTGGCCAATACTATACGGGGAGTCCTTGGTCTAATTTCAAAAAGAATGTAAGAATCATGCAACTTACCCTAACCATTCCGGCATTACTTTTCCCAGCAGTTTCTCTGACCATGTTGGCCTATAACGCGCGCTATCTGGCCATAGCAGCCTTGATTCGCCAGTTGCACAAACAATTTGAGGAAACGAAGGCAAGCCCCTTAAAACGGCAGATCGAATCCCTAAGAAAACGTTTGAACATCATCAAAAACATGCAGGCCACTGCCATAGGATGTTTTCTATTGGCTGCCGTTTCCATGTTCTTAATTTATGTGGAAATGAATGTTTGGGCCAATATCATTTTTGGAATTAGTCTTCTGCTATTAATGGCATCCTTAGTGCTTTCTTTAATAGAGGTGCAACTGTCTACCAAGGCATTGGGGATTCAATTAAAAAACATGGAAAAATGATTTCTTTAGGGTCAAAAACACGTTCCCTTGTACAATTTAGGTAAGATTTTTCTTTGCGCACACATTACCATTTCTTAAAGCGTTTACAAACGTTTTTTGGTATCTTTAAGGCAGCTACTCAACTAACATTTTCCCTCTATGAAAAGGGTTAAGGATATTCCCTTTTTTAAACACATCCGTGAAATACGGGAGTACCAGTATGGTACCTTCTATTTCTTTGAGGGTTTGGTCATCGGTGAATTGAATCAAGGTATTACAATGAACTGGGAAATGGGAAAGAAGGCCATCGACGCTGCTAGGGAAGTTTTCGGGGATGATTTGCCCATTGCCTACATTTCAAACCGAATTAACGACTATTATGTAGTTCCTACGGATTGGGCCAAATTCTTCAAAAATAGGCATCAATTGGATTTCTATTGTGTTGTTGGCGATACAAAAGGAAGTTTTGCCAGCTTGGTCATGGAGCGTATGTTCTTTAAAAATTCGATCAAACAATTCAATGATCTTGAAAAGGCCATTGAATGGAGTTTAAAAGGAATAAAGGAGCGTCAAGCAAAGAAAACGGTTTCCGGTTTATCTTCCAATGTGAAATAACGCATCGCCTTGGTTTACGACAGCCTGATGGTTGATACAGATGACGTAACCATCAAACGAAGCTTTTATCTTCTTGTGTTTTTTGGCATAGGTATCGGTAACCATCCCCAACGTTTGCCCCTTTTTTATACCTTCTCCATTTTTGATTTCTGGAATAAACATTCCTGCCCTTGGTGCCCTAAGCCATTTTCTGTTTTCCAAGGAAACCGATTCCAGTCGCTTTATGGTGGCCGGAATCATTCCAAGTCCCGCTAATACATTTTTTACTCCACTAATCCCAATTTCAATGGCGTCTTCATCAAATCGCATGCTCTCTCCCGCTTCATATACCACAATCGGTTTTCCCATATTAAACGCCACTTTCCTAAAAGATCCGGAAATAAGATTGGACGAGAAAGCAAAGGGCGCATTAAAAAAGGAGGCCAATTTCATTCCCAGTTCGTCCCCTTCAGTGTAGCGCACCTGAGGAAAGTTACTTCGCTGTGCACCTCCCGTATGCAAATCCAATCCAAAATCGATTTGAGGTAGAATCTCGCGTGTGTAATGATAGGCAATCCTGCTGGCCAAAGAACCGGTTTTTCTTCCCGGAAAACTCCGGTTGACATCCTTTCCATCCGGCACATCCCTGGAAAAGTGAATGAATCCAAAAACGTTAAGAATGGGAACAACAATAACTGCCCCTTTGCTGATTTCAAAACCCTTGTTTTCCAACATACGACGAAGGGTTTCTACCCCGTTGATTTCGTCGCCGTGCAATCCCGCTTGGATCAATACCGTGGGACCCGCCTTTTTTGAATTGAACACATGTACTGGAATGTCAATGAGCGTACCAGTGGGTAGCCGTGCAATTTCAATTTGAAGCAATCTGTTTTGCCCAGGCTTCACACTGGCACCACTGATGACAATAATTTTATTTTCTTCTTCTGAACGCATTCCTCTCCACAAATTGAACGATATGTTTGGCCACATTGACCCCTGAAGCCTTTTCTATTCCTCTAAGTCCAGGAGAGGCATTAACCTCTATGAGAACAGGGCCCTTTTTAGAGCGCATTATATCCACTCCCGCCACCCCAAGACCTAGATATTTGGTGGCGTTCAAAGCAATATATTTTTCCCTGGAAGACAATTCCACTTTCTCAGTTTCAGCCCCCCTATGCACATTGGAGCGAAATTCGTCCAAATCACTTTTTCGTTTCATCGCGGCAACCACCTTGCTTCCAACTACAATTATTCGGATATCTTCCCCATTCGCCTCTTCAATATATTGCTGAAGAAGAATACTGGTATCCATTTTGTACAAGGTATCTATTATTGACTTTGCAGATTTTTTGGTTTCTGCCAAAATCACTCCCAGCCCATGGGTACCCTCCTGTAGCTTGATTATTACGGGGGGACCGCCCAGAAGGCGAATCTGATCTTCAATATTATCGGGATTTATGGAAAAAAGGGTTTCTGGTATGGGTAGGCCTTTCCGCGCCATAATTTGAAGCGTACGTACTTTATTACGGGCCCTTGTAATACCCAATGAACGGGCCGTGCTAAACACGCCATTCATTTCAAACTGCTTTACTATCGCAGAACCATGCCTAGTGACCTTAGACCCAATTCTTGGAATAACGGCATCAAATTCATTGGTGATGTCTTCCTCACCAATAAAGATTTTGGGGTTGCCTTCTCCAAGTTTTACCGAACATTTGGTATGATCGATACGTTCTACATGATGCCCGTGTGCCTGGGCCTCTTCAACGATTCGCCCTGTTGAGTGCACATTAAGACTTACCGAAAGTATAGCGATGTTCATGGCAAGGCGACCCACATAAGGTTAGGTCTTCAATATCGGTTAAAAAAAAGAGTTAGGGAAGAATTTAAAAATTAATTCCTGTTCAACTAACTGTTTTGTCTAATCATTTGGGCAAGAAACCTGTAAATTTTAAGGTTGAAATCAAACGTTTTCGAAACTTGCTTATAACGCTTCTAAATAAGCGCGCCAGAATGGTTGAAAACTTGTTAAAAACTCCATCGTACCGTAAATTTGCTAAAACGAAAAATTCATGGGAAGACTTATTAAATCTTCATTGGCACGGAAATTTACCATGGCCCTTTCAGGCCTTTTCCTAGTCGTTTTTTTAGTTCTCCATGTGACTTTAAATTTTGCCTCGGTCATCTCTCCGGACTTTTTTAATGAAGCTTCCCATTTCATGGGTTACAATCCATTGATTCAATTTATTATACAACCCATATTGATAGCTGGGGTTATTATTCATTTCGTTATGGGATTTGTTTTGGAATTCCAAAACAGGAGAGCAAGGGGGGTAAGCTATGTCAAGTATAAAGGAGGTGCCAATGCTTCTTGGGTATCCCGAAATATGATCTATAGTGGCTTGGTCATCCTTGCGTTCCTAGGACTCCATTTTTACGACTTTTGGGTACACGAAATGATGTATAAATACATTGAAGCAAATCCAAAAGACCCGAGTAGATATTATGCAGAAACTGTAGAAAAATTCGCTCCGTTCTGGAGAACGGTCATCTATGTTGTATCATTTGTGCTGCTCAGTTTACATTTATGGCATGGTTTTGCTTCCTCGTTGCAATCCATGGGCCTAAACAATAGTTACACCAAAGGATTTAAAAAATTTGCCCAGGGTTTTGCCATAGTTGTTCCGCTCACCTTCGCATTTATTGCCATTTATCATCACTTTAATCCTGTAACCCATTGATTATGAAATCAAAGATTCAATCGGTAGTTGAGGTAGAATCCCCACCGAAAAAAGGAACTAAGAAAACCAATGCCTTGATCTCCGAAGTTCCATCCGGACCACTTAAGGATAAGTGGACCAAACATAAAGACGAAATAGACCTTGTCAATCCGGCGAACAAACGAAACATCGATGTCATCATTGTGGGAACAGGCCTTGCTGGAGGTTCTGCGGCGGCTACCTTCGCGGAACTGGGCTACAATGTAAAAACATTTTGTTACCAAGATTCTCCCAGACGCGCGCACTCCATAGCGGCACAAGGAGGGGTAAATGCTGCTAAAAATTATCAGGGAGACGGTGATAGCGTATATCGGTTATTTTATGATACGGTGAAAGGTGGGGACTACCGTTCTAGAGAGGCCAATGTATACCGACTGGCAGAAGTATCCACCAGCATAATCGATCAATGTGTTGCGCAAGGCGTTCCTTTTGCACGTGAGTATGGCGGGCTTTTGGACAACCGTTCCTTTGGGGGAGTTCTGGTTTCCAGAACTTTTTATGCCAAAGGGCAAACGGGCCAGCAGTTGCTATTGGGAGCCTATTCAGCGATGAATCGACAGATCCAACGGGGTAAAATCAGATCCTATACCCGTCATGAGATGTTGGATTTGGTTCTTGTTGACGGAAAAGCAAGAGGTATTATTACCAGAAATTTGGTGACAGGTGAAATTGAACGTCATTCTGCACATGCTGTGGTCCTGGCAACAGGAGGTTATGGAAATTTATTTTTTCTCTCTACCTACTGCATGGGTGCAAATGCAACAGCGGCATGGAAGGCCCACAAAAAGGGAGCTTTCTTTGCAAATCCTTGCTACACTCAAATTCACCCAACGTGCATTCCTGTTTCCGGGGACCATCAATCCAAATTGACCTTGATGTCCGAGTCCCTTCGAAACGATGGGCGTATCTGGGTACCGGCAAAAAAAGAAGACGCTATTGCAATCCGTGAAGGACGTCTTAAACCAACAGAAATAAAGGAGGAGGATAGGGACTATTATCTGGAAAGAAGATACCCTGCTTTTGGAAATTTAGTGCCCCGGGATGTGGCTTCTAGAGCTGCAAAAGAACGCTGTGACGCAGGATATGGTGTTAACAAGACCGGAGAGGCCGTTTATTTGGATTTTGACGCAGCCATAATGCGCTATGGTAGGGAAAAGGCGCTCACTTCAGGGATGAAAAACCCGGACGACAAAACGGTTAGAAAATTGGGGGGGAAAATTGTTGAGGCCAAATACGGTAACCTCTTTCAGATGTATGAGAAAATTGTAGATCAAAACCCTTACAAAACTCCAATGATGATTTACCCGGCCGTGCACTACACCATGGGTGGAATTTGGGTGGACTACAATTTAATGACCACTATTCCTGGTTGTTATGCTGCGGGTGAAGCCAACTTCAGTGATCACGGAGCCAATCGCTTGGGAGCTTCGGCTTTGATGCAAGGACTGGCAGACGGTTACTTTGTGCTTCCCTACACCATAGGGGATTATTTAAGTAATGACATTAGAACCGGACCAATTTCAACCGATTCTCCGGAATTTGAACAGGCCGAGCAAAATGTTCGTGACAAAATCCATAAACTAATGTCAGCCAATGGTATCAATTCCGTCGACTACTACCATAAGAAATTAGGCAAAATTATGTGGAACAAATGTGGTATGGCACGTAACGAAAACGGTCTGTTGGAAGCTATAAAAGAGATTTCTGATTTGCGCAAAGACTTTTGGGAAAATGTGAAGGTGACCGGTGAGGCCAATGGAAAGAACCAAGAATTGGAAAAGGCCGGTAGAGTAGCCGACTTTCTTGAGTTGGGTGAACTTTTTGCCATGGATGCGCTGCATAGAAATGAATCGTGCGGAGGACACTTTAGGGAAGAATATCAGACCCCTGAAGGAGAAGCCCTTCGGGATGATGAAAATTTTAAATATGTAGCTGCTTGGGAATACAAAGGGGAACCTAGCAAATCCCAATTGCATAAAGAAGAGTTGGTGTACGAAAATATAAAGGTGAAAACACGTTCTTACAAATAAGATTGCTATGAAAATTTATCTTAAAATTTGGAGACAAAAAAATGCGGAATCCAAGGGGAATATGGTGGACTACACATTGGATGGCGTTGAAAGCGATATGTCCTTTTTGGAAATGTTGGATGTTTTAAACGAAGAATTGGTCTCAAAAGGAGAGGAGCCCGTTGAATTTGATCATGACTGTAGGGAAGGTATCTGTGGCACCTGCTCTTTGATGATTAACGGAAGGCCCCATGGACCTGATGCCCGAATTACGGTTTGTCAATTGCACATGCGTAGCTTCAATGATGGGGATACCATTGTCATTGAGCCGTGGCGCGCGAAAGCGTTCCCAGTTATCAAGGATTTGATTGTGGATAGAACCGCGTTTGACCGCATTCAACAGGCCGGAGGATATATCTCCGTAAACACTTCAGGGCGGCCCGTTGATGCCAATGCCATTCCCATTACAAAAGAAGCGGCCGATGCATCGTTCAATGCAGCGACTTGTATTGGTTGTGGTGCCTGTGTGGCAGCTTGTAAAAATGCAAGCGCTATGTTATTCACTTCGGCAAAAGTATCCCAGTTTGCATTGTTGCCCCAAGGTCGTGTAGAAGCCGCCGATAGGGTAATGAACATGGTTCGTCAAATGGATTTGGAGGGCTTTGGGAACTGTACCAATACAGGAGCGTGCGAAGTAGAATGCCCTAAAGGAATTTCATTGGAAAATATTGCTCGAATGAATCGCGAATACCTATTTGCAAGCGTTAAGGGATAAGGGTACCCAACCAAATCGATCAAACCCAAACCCTATTTCCGGTGTTTGGGTTTTTTAGTATCTTCAAAAATGCCCAAGGAGTATCCGTTAGAGCGTATCAAAGTCCCCCGGTTTAATGAAGAGTCCGGGTTCTATACCACTCCACAACGTTCCAAGATTATGTCCAAGATTCGGGGTAAAAACACCAAACCGGAATTGGCATTTCGGAAAGCACTTTGGACCGCTGGTTATCGCTATCGCATCGATTATAAAAAGTTAATGGGCAAGCCTGATATTGTCCTTAAGAAATATAAGACGGCCATTTTTATTGATGGGGAATTTTGGCACGGTTTCCAGTGGGAAGAGCGAAAAACAAAAATCAAGAGCAATCGTGAATTCTGGATTCCAAAAATAGAACGAAACATTCAACGCGATGCTGAAGTTAATCAAGAACTCCAACGATTGGGCTACACTGTCTTTCGGTTCTGGCAAAAAGAAGTGGACAAATATTTGGATACCTGCTTGAACAAGGTCATACAACATCTAAAAGGTAATGATTGATCATCCATCCAAATTGCCCAATCTAGGGACCACCATTTTTACAGTGATGAGTACATTGGCGGTCAAAAATAAGGCTATTGACCTGGCCCAAGGCTTTCCCAATTTTGACACAGATCCAAAACTATTGCAGTTAGTAGAACAGGCTCTGAAAGCTGGACATAATCAATATGCCCCAATGCAGGGTGTTTATTCCCTTCGGGAAAGAATTGCAGAAAAAATAGCATCCCTACATGGATTTTCCTATCACCCGGAATCGGAAATTACCATTACGGCCGGCGCTACACAAGCGCTGTTTACTGCAATTTCCACCTTTATTCGACCAAATGACGAGGTCATGGTCTTCAAACCTGCCTATGATTGTTACGAGCCTGCCATTGAGCTCAATGGTGGAAAAGTAATCCCCATTCAACTGTCAAACACTGATTTTAAAATAGATTGGTCAACGGTCAAAGAAAGGATTACGCCAAAGACCAAAATGGTCATTATAAATTCACCCCATAATCCCAGTGGTACGATTTTGTCCAAAGATGATTTACTGCAATTACAATCGGCCTTGAAAGGAACCAACACCATTGTTTTGAGTGATGAGGTTTATGAACATCTTGTTTTTGATGGATTGGTACACGAAAGTGTGTCACGATTTTCGGATTTAGCCACCCGTAGCCTTATTTGCGCATCGTTTGGCAAGACCTTTCATGTCACGGGATGGAAGTTGGGTTACATTGTTGGACCAAAAACCCTGATGCAGGAATTTCAAAAAGTCCACCAATACACTGTTTTTTGTATCAACCACCCAATGCAAAAAGCTGTTGCAGCATATCTTGGTGATGAAAGCCACTATTTGGAGCTCAATCAATTCTATCAAGAAAAAAGGGATTACTTCCTAAATGCTGTCAGGGATTCAAGATTCCAATTTACCCCTTCAAAGGGAACGTATTTTCAAGTGATGGATTATTCCCCTATTTCGGATGAAAATGATATCGATTTCTCCAAAAGGCTCATCCATGAGCACGGAATCGCCAGCATTCCTTTATCAGTTTTCAACTTGGACCATTGCGACCATCGACAATTGCGATTTTGCTTTGCAAAAACAAGGGATACTTTGGATAAAGCCGCTGAAATTTTGAATGTGGTTTAATGTTTGGACCAAACCAACGTTAACATCAGACTTGCTTTTTGATCACTTCATAAACGTCACTCACTTCATTCAATTGAATTTCAAAATCCTTAAATTCTGGGGATGGATTTAAATTATGGCAAATAATGGTCGCTGTATCCATAGAAATATCCGTAATTGATTTACAGATAATCCTGTTGGTACAGATAAACACAAAGGCTTTGTTCACCCATCCTTTGTTGGAATGCAATTTAAGTTTATCTACCTTTTTCCCTAATACCAATGCACCATTGGGAATGGAATGTGATGTCCTATCGTCCATGGCTTCTCCGGTAATTTCAAAAGCCATGTAAAACGTATCCTCAGGTGATTGCAGTAAAAAGTCCATTCTAATCAATTTTTTTACAAAATCATCCTTATCACCTTCCTTCAAAAAGTCGTTTTGCAACTCAGTTGGCAAAAGAGGAACTTTTAAAAGTACTTTTCCATTATCCAATCGATAGCCAAAACTTCTGCCTTTGACGAATGGCTGCCCTTTGGAATAGTATCCATCTCCTTCATTGACTTCATATAGATATAGTTCCCCAATGCTCATTTCGAAAAAATCAGCGATCTTGTTGAGATTTTTTATTGGGATATTGGCATCCTTTTTTTCATAAAGCTGAACGGTCCTTAAACTTACACCTATTGCAGAAGCCAAATCACTTTGATTGATCTTATTTTTCCTTCTTAATTGCTTTATGATTTCCACAATATATGATTTGTGTAATATTTTTGCATATATTTATGTTGATACGCAAAAAAATATCATTTATCTGTAATCCAATTACAAGCAAATATAAGTTCAATTACTTAAATGAAGACATAAAATGATGTCATCCTCAAAATATACATTAACCATTCGCAACGAAATCATGTTCAAAAAAGAAGACTATGGAAAACCTTTAAACGCAAGATTGTCTGAAATTCTTAGGAGAACGACATCAAAAGATGATATGGCCAACGTTTCGCTTCGGAGCAACGTCAGTTTCTCTACAATACGCGATGTGATCTATAGAACAAATAGCCTTACAAAATCAAATTCAAAGGCCATAGCCCTTTTAGTACATGTGGCATTTGAAAATGCATTGGCTCAAAAACTAAGGGCCGAAGGAGATATTATGCATCTGGATAGCATGCTCAACTTATAGGCGGTCAGTCAATGGATGCAGTAATCATTTTCATGAACTCGCCTATTTTACTGGGCTCCAACCAGCGGGTTACCACTACTAAGTCATTCTCTTTATCAATCACTATAAAGTTTCCTCCAAACCCTGCTGCATAGAATACCTTTTCTGAAACGCCCTGCCACTGCCTGTCGCCCTCCAAATTTAACCACCACATATATCCATAGTTATTGTTGGGCTCTGATGGAGTGACAGCAATCTTAACCCACTCCCTACTAATGAGCTGTTCACCGTTCCAATTCCCATCGTTCAGAAATAGCAATCCAAAACGAGCCATATCCTCTGCTGAAATAAATATGCCTCCTCCGGAGTGTCCACCACCCGTCACCGATTTCATTTGAAGACCATCAATTGTTGTCCAAGCATTTTTATACCCAAACCAACGCCAGGAAGTTGAGCCACCGATTTTATCCATTAGGTGCTCCTTCAAAACCAACGGCAACGGCTTGCGCCAAACATGTGTCAAAGAATAGGCCAGAACGTTTACACGAACATCATTGTACTCCATTACTGTCCCTGGCTCCCTCAATTCACGGAACTTCCAATCGTCCAAATCCCCTTTTCGAGGGGGGCGGTCTGCCCAGTCTTTAATCCCAAAGAGTTGCCCAGACCAATCTGAATTTTGTTGTAATAGCTGTTCCCAGGTGATTTTTGAGTTGTGTTCCCCATTAAACGTTCCGTCCCAAACGTATTTCCCTACCTTATCCTTAACATTTGGAATCAATTCTTGATCATACGCCAACCCAGCAACAGTGGAAAGAAAACTCTTGGTAACGCTAAAGGTCATATCCACGCGTTGGGTATCCCCCCAACTTTTGACCAGATATCCCTTCTTTAAAATCATCCCTGCGGGACCTCCCCGTTTTTTGGTAGGCCCCAAAATCTCATGGAAAGGTTCACGTTCAAACCCCTTTAAAATAGCCCTTCGTAAATCACGTGATCCTGAATACTCATTGTCCAGTGCGAACTGGACAGCCGCATTCAGCTTCTCCTCATCAAAAGCAGAGGAAACTTCTTCCATTTGGGTCCAATCCTGATTCCTTTCAGGAAAAAAAAGGTCTTGGGCCAGACCAATATTAACAGCAGTCAGAAAAATAAAAACAATTCTCTTTCTCATTTATTTCAGTTCTTTTTTTAGTAGCCAGTCCGTTTGTTTGTCATTACCGATATAGAACGAATGTGTATCAAATTTCACAAAACCGTGTCGTTCATAAAATCGAATAGCTTTGGGGTTGTGTTCCCAAACCCCCAACCAAAGATAGGCCTTGCCTTCTTTTTGCGCCAATGCTTCCACAAATGAAAGTATTTTTAACCCTACGCCTTTGCCCTGGAATAAGGATTTTACATAAATGCGTTCCAATTCCATTCCATTGGGCTCTTGAAGTTCACTCTGTGCATCAAAGATATTGGTCTTAAAATAACCTACGGACGTTCCTCGATTAGTTACGAAATAAAATGAAGTATTGGGATCATTAAGTTCTGAAAGAAGTTGTCCCTCAGAAAACACCTCGGTCACATAGGCGTGAAAATCCTTTGGATTGTTTTGACTTTCAAAAGCTTGGGTAAAAGTGGTTATGGAAAGCTCTTGAAGTTGATCAATATCCTTAACATCGCACTTTCTAAACGTAATTTCCATACTCCCAAAAATAAAAAAGAGTCGACAAATCGACTCCTTTAGTTTTTTGGTTGACTAGTTGGGCTTATAGCATAAAAAGCTTTTTGACCAACCTTACGAAACCGCTGTAAAAATCATTGCGGTACACCTGTATTTCCTGTTCAACAGCTACAGGCTCATGGTTAAATTCTGAAATCATCGGGTCTGGAATTAAAGTAGGTTAATTTGGAAATTTTTTAATTCATTTCAAAGATAATTAACGACTTTAACGCCATAAATATTTTGTTGTGAATGTAAACCAAGATGTTGTGTGCTAAACGAACGGTACGTTTTCTTGGATAAACGGAAGGTCTACACGACCATTTCAGGGATATTTCCTTCCACAACAAGCTTTCCTTCGGTAGCTTTTTTAATATCCGCTACGGAGACCCCAGGAGCTCTTTCCAGTAAATGGAACCTATGATCCTTAACCTCCAATACGGCCATGTTGGTCACAATCTTTTTCACACAGCCCACTCCAGTTAAGGGAAGCGTGCACCTTTTGAGAAGTTTGGACTGCCCGGCCTTATTGGTATGCATCATCGCAACGATAATATTTTCCGCTGACGCTACTAAGTCCATGGCTCCACCCATGCCTTTTACCATTCTGCCTGGAATTTTCCAATTGGCAATATCCCCATTTTCGGCTACCTCCATGGCCCCTAAAATAGTGAGGTCAACATGTTTGCCCCGAATCATTCCAAAGCTCACGGCTGAATCGAAAAAGGAAGCCCCTGGCAATGTGGTTATCGTTTGTTTGCCTGCATTAATGGTATCCGCATCTTCTTCTCCCTCAAAAGGAAAAGGGCCCATACCCAATACCCCATTTTCGCTTTGAAATTCCACCTCAATATCATTGCGTACAAAATTGGCCACCAACGTAGGAATGCCAATGCCAAGATTTACATAATATCCGTCTTTGACCTCTTTGGCAATTCGTTTTGCGATTCCGTTTTTATCCAACATGTTCTTTGGGTCTAACGGTTCTTTGTTCAATTCGTTTTTCGTAGTGCTTCCCTTGAAAGATACGCTGTACGAAAATCCCTGGAATATGAATTTGGTTGGGGTCCAAACTTCCTGCTGGAAGCAATTCCTCCACTTCGGCCACAGTAATAGTGGCAGCACCACACATGCATGGATTGAAATTTCGTGCTGTTCCCTTAAAAATCAAATTTCCGGCTTCATCCCCTTTCCATGCCTTTACAAATGAAAAATCTGCTTTGTAAGCAGGTTCCAAAACATACATTTTTCCATCAAACTCCCGGGTTTCCTTGCCTTCCGCTACTTCCGTACCATAGCCGGCAGGGGTATAAAAAGCAGGGAAGCCTGCCTGTGCCGCACGGCATTTTTCCGCCAAGGTGCCCTGGGGCGTTAGCTCCACTTCCAATTCACCGGAAAGCATTTGCCGTTCAAACTCATCATTCTCCCCCACGTAGGAAGAAATCATTTTTTTAATTTGATGATTTTGAAGTAAAAGTCCCAATCCAAAATCATCCACACCTGCATTGTTGGAAATACAGGTAATATCAGTAATCCCAAGCCTTACTAATTCAGCAATTGCGTTTTCAGGAATACCGCACAATCCAAAACCGCCTAGCATCAGGGTCATGCCGCTTTCCACCCCTTTAAGTGCTTCTACGACATTGGCGACTTTCTTGTTTATCATCGTATCGTTCTTTAAAAATCCAAGTCTTCTAAATCGTCCTCCGTATCGGTTTCTTTTTTGATTTCCTCCAAGATTTTGGTGCAGTCCACATTGATGGAAAGATCTTCGGGTTCCTCAAACGCTTCCTTGGAAATACCCAATTCATCGTTTTCGTAATTGGCCTTCATATACAAAGCCCATATGGGTAGTGCCATAGATGCGCCCTGACCATAATCCAATCCTTTGAAATGGGTGGAACGTTCTTCACCACCAACCCAAACCCCAGTGACCAAATTGGGTACCATCCCCATAAACCAACCATCACTTTGGTTTTGTGTAGTCCCTGTCTTTCCAGCAATTGGATTAGTGAGCTCGTAAGGGTACCCAGTAACCACATCTTTATAAACATGATTATTGACCCCATACGTATGCCTTAATCGTGTACCTGACCCTCCTTGTGTGACTCCTTCCATTAAATTCACCATGGTGTAGGCCACATCTTTGCTCAATACATCTTTGGTTTCTGGAACGTACTCATAAAGTACCGTACCATTTTTGTCTTCGATTCGAGTTATCATCACGGGCTTAACATATACCCCTTGATTCGCAAAGGTTCCATAGGCCCCAACCATTTCATACACATTCATTTCTGCCACGCCCAGGGCAATAGCAGGGACAGGAAGGATTTCTTTGGTCAATCCCATATTTTTTGCAATTTCCACAACAGAACCTGGTCCTACTTGATCAATGAGTTGGGCAGTTACCGTATTTACTGAATTGGCCAAGGCATTTTTTAAGGTGCGCTTTTTTAACGAGTATTTTCCATCCGAGTTTTTGGGACACCACTTTTCCATATTGCCATGTTTCATCGGCTCTATGCAATACTGGGTGTCCGGCAGGGAATCACATGGGGAATACCTTAACTGGTCTATTGCTGCGGCATAAACAAAAGGTTTGAACGTAGAACCGGCCTGTCGTGTACCTTGAATGACATTGTCATATTGAAAGTGTTTATAATCCACACCACCAACCCATGCCTTTACATGCCCTGTTTGTGGTTCCATGGACATCATCGCGGTCCGTAAAAAGGTCTTGTAATACCGGATGGAGTCCAAAGGGGTCATGACCGTATCTTTTTCGTAGGAATCACTGTTCCAATCAAAAACGTTCATTTCGGTTTTTTCGTTGAAAGAAGTTCGAATCTCATCTTCGGAGCGTCCCTGCCGTTTTAATGCCCTCCACCTTTGCGAAGTTCTAATGGCACGTTCCATTATACCTCCAATCTCTTCAGGTTCCAAATCCAAAAATGGGGCAGTTGGATTGCGTTCCGGTGTATTTTGTACAAAAAATTCAGCTTGTAATCGTTTCATGTGGGCTTCAACGGCATCTTCCGCATTCTTTTGCATCCTGGAGTCTATGGTAGTATATACCTTTAACCCATCCAAATAAATATTATAATCCGTCCCGTCCGGCTTTTTGTTGTCCTTGACCCAACGATTCAACCATTTCTGCATATACATTCTAAAATAGGTGGCCAATCCCTCACGATGGGACTCAGGACTAAAATTGAGGTCCATTTCCAAATCCCGTAAGGAATCTTTTTCCTTTTCAGATAGGTAGCCATACTTGTACATTTGACCCAACACCGTATTGCGACGATTGAGCACCATTTCCTCCCTTCGTAACGGATTAAACAAGGAAGAATTTTTGAGCATGCCCACGAGCATTGCTGATTCTTCGGTTTTTAATTCTTTGGGCTCCTTCCCAAAATAAATGCGGGCTGCCGAACGAATTCCATCTGCGGCATAGCCGAAGTCATAGATGTTCAGATACATCGCAATAATTTCTTCTTTGGTGTACTGTCGCTCCAATTGCGTTGCCAGGACCCATTCCTTTATTTTTTGGACAATGGCATTGGTTGTACTTTTCTTGTCCCTTACCCCGATAAATAACTGCCTGGCCAATTGTTGGGAAATGGTACTGGCACCTCCTTTTTTCCCTAGGTAAACCAAGGCCCTCAAAAATCCCCTAGCATCTATTCCGGCATGATCATAATACCTTGCATCCTCTGTAGCCACCAATGCGTGCACAAGATTATCGGGCAAGTCCTTAAAATCAACAGGGGTTCTATTGTCATCCAAATAAAGTTTGCCCAAAGTTTGGCCGTCAGATGAAAGAAACTCAGTGGCCAAATTGGTTTCCGGATTCTCTAAGTATTGGTATTCCGGCATATCACCAAAAACACCCCATGATGCCATTAGAAAAATAAGGGCAACAAGGAGCACTCCGGTTCCAAACAGTGCCCAAAACCACAATATAAATTTTGAAAAACCTTTCTTGGGGAGAGATTTTTTAGCCATTGCTATCTTGCTTTTTCAATTTGAATTCCAACATCTGTTATTCCCAACAATTCCTCTAGACCTTCTACATTGCCATTCTTTCTCATGGCATGTAGCACGCTCACCTTATATACGCCAGAATCTTTAAAACCGATGTTTTCCTTATACCAAAGTTTGCTTTCTTTAACACTGCCCATACCTTTTCCGAGCCATTCTCCGGAAGGTAGTGCCATCTCATATTCCAAAGTATCCACCCTGGTACCTCCATTGGGTGCTTCCAACTCCAAAATCAAGAACAGATTGCTGAACTCATAACGTTCATCATTCCTTATGTTCAAGAAAACGTGATGCTTATCTACGGTGTCTATATCCTTCCATTGAAATATTATGGTGTCCTCCCTCTTCCAAATCCCGTTATTTACAGGAACATATTCCGAATAGACCAGATTTTCATTACAGGCAACCATGAATGAAAGGGCAATTATAACCAACCAATACCTACGCATTTTTGACCGATTTGTTCCTATTCTTGTTTTTGTGATTTTTATTTTTATGTGGTTTGTTCCTTTTTCGTTTGGGCCGGTCAAAACGGGTCAAACTATCTTGTCCAACCACATTTTCAAAGGTTAAGCGTTCTTCTAAGGTCGTTTCGGTAACGTAATCTTCCAAGCTTTCCACTTTGTTACCTTTTTTGTTGATTTCCAATATCTCTTGCACCTGTTCCTTTTTTAAGGCATGCCAGTTGGAAGGGTCGTTCTTGTACGAGAACCAAAGGGTCCCTTTAAAAATATCTGCTTTTTGGCAAAAAGCTACCCCATTATTGGTAAGAAGTTTACTATCAGCCGGGGGAAAGTCATTTAAGGCTTCCAAATACATATCCAATTCATAGTTCAGACAACACTTTAGCTTACCGCACTGTCCAGCTAATTTTTGGGGATTTAAGGCCAATTGTTGGTAGCGTGCAGCTGCTGTACTTACGGACCTAAAGTCAGTGAGCCATGTGGAACAACAAAGTTCCCTTCCACAAGAACCAATTCCTCCAAGTCGCTGTGCCTCTTGCCGATACCCAATTTGCCGCATTTCAATTCGTGTTCCAAAGGCCTTGGCCATGTCCTTGATAAGCTGACGAAAATCAACCCTATCCTCCGCGGTATAGTAAAATGTAGCTTTTGACCCGTCCCCTTGAAATTCTACATCACTCAATTTCATCTTTAAATTCAACGATATGGCGATTTCACGGGAGCGTTTTTTTATTTCCTCTTCCTTGCTCCTGTATTTTTGCCACGTGTCAATATCACGTTGGGTGGCCTTGCGGTAAATTTTGGGAAGTCCGTTATCTTCGGGGTCGACCTTTTTACGTTTCATCTGCACTTTGACCAGCTCACCGGTCAAGGTAACAGTTCCGACATCATGGCCGGACTTGGCCTGGGTGGCAACCACATCACCCATGGAAATGGAGAGTTTTTCAGTACTTCTATAAAACTCTTTTCTCCCATTTTTAAATCTAACCTCTACACAATCAAAAGGGGTTTGACCACGAGGTAGTGACATGTTGGAAAGCCAATCAAAAACGGTAAGCTTATTACAACCATCCGTACCGCAAGTTCCGTTGTTCTTGCAGCCGCGCGGTTGCCCACCCGCACCGTTTGAGCAACTGCTACATCCCATATTATATATCTTGAATCAAGAGTTCCGAAAGGAATTCTCGATTTAGGTTCATAAATTCTTACGGTTAAAGATAGCTAAATTTTGAGGAAGCATAGGTGTTCAGTTCTTAAACTTCAACACCTTGGAACGTCCTTTTTTAAAGATTTTGTTGCTGGCATGTTTTCCCTTGCGGCGTTTTTTTTGTTCTTGAAAAGGCAGGGCCACTACCTCCATACATTCTTGCGAACAACAGTCCTTCATTTCCCTTGCGCACTTTTCGCATTGAATGAACAAAAGGTGACAAGCCTCATTGGCACAGTTTACATGGGTGTCACAAGGTTGTCCACATTGATGGCATTGGGCAATAACCTCATCCGAAATACGCTCGCCCCTCCTATGGTCAAAAACAAAATTTTTGCCTTTAAACTTATTCTCCAGCCCCTTTTGGCGCACTTGACGGGTGTATTCGATAATTCCACCTTCCAGTTGAAATACGTTTTTAAATCCTTTGTGCCTGTAGTAGGCACTGGCCTTTTCACAACGGATTCCACCCGTACAGTACATCACCAGCTTTTTGTCTTCTTTGTGTTCGGCCAATTGTTCTTCAATCACATCCAATGAATCACGAAAAGTATCCACATCTGGAGTTATGGCTTTTTCAAAATGGCCAATCTCACTCTCATAATGATTGCGCATATCCACAACAACACTTTTAGGATCTTCAAGAAGTTGATTGAACTGTTCCGCATTTACGTGCATGCCCTTTTTGGTCACATCAAAAGTATCATCATTCAATCCGTCTGCAACAATTTTGTGGCGCACCTTCACTTTTAGTTTTAAAAAGGACTTATTGTCTTGTTCAACAGCGATGTTAAGACGAACGCCCTCCAAAAAAGAAATACCATCCAAATGTGCCTTGAAGGCTTCAAAGTTTTCAGCTGGAACAGACAATTGAGCATTAATGCCCTCTTGGGCCACATAAATCCTACCTAAAACATCAAGCTCGTTCCAATGAATAAAAAGATGGTTTCGAAAAATACGGGGATTCCCAATATGTGCGTATGTGTAGAAGGAAATGGTCAACCGGTCTTTTCCGGCATCCTCAATTAACCGTTCCCTCTCTTTTGCACTTAAGGTATTGTACAGTTGCATGCTATACCAATAGTTAAGTTGAAAGACGAATTAAAAACAGGGCAAAGGTAAACAAATAAAAAAGGCACATCCGCTCGATGTGCCTAATGACCAATATCCTTTCTTTTTCATTATGTATTCCCTAAGTACTGAAGCGCACTTTGAAAATTATTTGAATTAGTCATCTAAAAGAGGGGCTGTTTGCAAAAAGGTTGCGTTGGCACTTTAAAATACACAATAAGTGGTATTTTTGAAGGTCTAATCCCTAGCAAGAATGAGCAACGAAAAAGAAGCGAAGTTAAAAGCACTACAACTGACCTTGGATAAATTGGACAAAACCTATGGAAAAGGTGCCGTCATGAAAATGGGAGATCATGTCATTGAAGATGTAGAGGTGATTCCCTCTGGGTCTTTGGGACTGGATTTGGCGCTGGGTGTGGGAGGCTATCCAAGAGGCCGGGTCATTGAGATATACGGTCCGGAATCTTCAGGTAAAACTACCTTGACCCTACATGCCATAGCAGAAGCCCAAAAATCAGGAGGTATTGCTGCCTTCATTGATGCTGAACATGCTTTTGACCGATTTTATGCCCAAAAATTGGGCGTTGATATTGATAACCTTATCATCTCCCAGCCCGATCATGGTGAGCAAGCGTTGGAAATTGCGGATAATCTCATTCGTTCCGGGGCCATTGATATCGTCATTATAGATTCCGTAGCCGCTTTGACCCCGAAAAGCGAAATTGAAGGGGAAATGGGGGATTCCAAAATGGGGCTTCATGCCCGATTGATGTCCCAGGCCTTACGAAAGCTAACTTCCACCATAAGCAAAACCCATTGTACCGTTATCTTTATCAACCAATTACGTGAAAAAATTGGAGTGATGTTTGGGAACCCAGAAACTACTACAGGGGGCAATGCCCTGAAGTTCTATGCCTCCGTTCGATTGGATATTAGACGTTCCACCCAAATAAAAACAACAGATGGGGAAGTTCAAGGAAACAAAACCCGTGTTAAAGTGGTAAAGAACAAAGTGGCACCTCCCTTTAAAACAGCGGAATTCGACATTATGTACGGCGAAGGCATCTCCAAGGTGGGTGAGATTTTGGATTTAGGGGTTTCCTATGAAATCATTAAAAAGAGTGGCTCTTGGTTTAGTTATGGAGATACCAAATTGGGCCAGGGAAGGGATGCTGTTAAGGGACTTCTGGAAGACAATCCTGAGCTTTCCGTAGAGTTGTTATCAAAAATAAAAGCAGCTATTGCAACACTAAAAGATTGATTATACCCATTTTGTTCCCCAAAAGGCCATAAATACGCAACCTAAGCGTTCTTAGAGCATCTTTTTACCGCATTGTATTAATTATGAAAAGGATTTATGCAACAGCACTGGTAGTTTTATGTGGTTTGGTTTTTTTCAATTGTGAACTTGACACAGGGGAAAATTTCCATTTTGTTTCCATGGAAATCACGGAGGTAGACGTCCCAGATTTCTTTGTGCTGAGTGAATCACATGACATTGAAGTCAACTTTTCCAGACCAGACGACTGCACCTTTTTTCAAGGTTTTGATGTGTTTTCCGAAGAAAATGGGAGAACAACAGTAGTCGCCATTGGGTCAGTGCTCACAGATGAGGACTGTTCCCCGTCGGAAGAGACTTTAACCGGCACCTTGACCCTTATTGCGGAGGATGTGGATTTTTATACACTTCGGTTTTACACTGGAGAGGATGCTAGCGGAAATCTTCAATACTTAGAGTACCAAGTGCCTGTTATGGAAGGAATTAACCAATAAAACAAACTAACCAACATTTTGAGTCAGGATGAGCTCATAAAATACTGTAAGGAACAGAATAGAATGGCGCAGGAAGAATTGTACCGAAAATATTCAGGGGTACTGTTTGGTATGTGTTTAAAATATTCAAGAAACCGTACAGAAGCGGAAGACAACCTTCATGATGCGTTTATGACCATTTTCGACAAAATTGGACAATATAACCACAAAGGTTCTTTTGAAGGTTGGATGAAACGTATTGCCGTGAACACTGTTTTGCAAAAATATCGTAAAGAAAGACACTTGGATGTGGTACATGAGAATATTGGAGATGAGGTAGAACTTGATGAAACCGTAAGCATAAGCCTTTCCAGGCTTTTGCAATACATACAGGAGTTGCCCAATAAATATCGGCTCACTTTCAACCTTTACGTTTTGGATGGATATTCCCATAAGGAAATAAGTGAGTTATTGGGAACCTCAACTGGAACATCAAAATCCAATTTGGCAAGGGCTAGAATGATTTTGAAGGAAAAAATTGAAAAAGAAAATATAAACATCGCTTAACCAAGTAAAGATGGGAAAAAATAATTTGGATAACCTTTTTAAGGAAAAATTCAAGGACTTTTCCGAAACCCCTAGCAAAAGGGTTTGGGAGAGTATTGAGGCTTCCTTGGACAAAAGGAAGAAAAAGAGAATTGTGCCTATTTGGTGGCAATTGGGAGGTGCTGCTGCGGCACTCGCTTTGCTTTTTTACTTGATCAATCCATTTTCAACCAATGAAAATGAGGTAGTCCCCAAGGTCGTCAATACGGAAAAGAAGGCTCCTTCCAGTACGGACAGTAATTTGAACGATAGTACTATAGATTCAAAATTTTTTGAGGAATCCCATGAAAATCAGGTGGTTGGCACTTCTGACTCGGAATCCACTCCGCGTTCAAATAACAAGGTGAAAGGAGTATCCGATTCAAATGAATCCCAACCTAGAGACGTACTTCTATCCAAGCAAAGGGAGTGGAATCCAGAAAATGGCATGGCTGCCAATACCAAAAATCAAAAGGCGGGGCTTGATGCTAAAATAGCAATTTCTGATTCTATAAATACCCACGCCATTCCGGTAAATAGTGACAACGTAATTGCAGAAAACAAGGAAACCCAAGACGGTAAAACGGTAAAGGAGTCCGCTCTAGATCCGGAAAATATCGTTAAAACAAAAAAGGAAACGGCCATAGCAGAAAATGAAAGTAGCGAAGAGGATGCCATTTCCAATGAAGAAGATACCATTTCCATATTTGATGCTATTGAAGGACTTAAGGACCAAGAGGAAAATGCAACTGCAAACCGTACGGGAAAAAGGTGGTCCATGGGACCTTCTGTGGCTCCGGTATTTTTCGGTTCGGTCGGAGAAGGCTCACCCATACATTCCAATTTTGCCTCTAATTCCAAATCAGGAAATCTCAACCTAAGCTACGGGCTTACGGTTACTTATAACATCAATGAAAAGCTTAGCGTCCGGTCAGGTGTTCATCGCGTAGATTACGGATATGATACCAATGATGTCATATTTACCTCCTCGTTGACCACTTCTACCAATCAGTTGATTGATAATATCAACTATGCGCAAACCTCAAGAAATTTAGTTGTTGAAAGTAAAGGCAGCGAAGGGGTGGCCGTTAATGACAATTCCTCTATTGGCGGAACAACTCAGCCTTTCGAAGGCAGAATGGTACAACAATTGGGTTATATTGAAGTTCCTATGGAGCTCAATTATGCGTTACTGGACAAAAAATTTGGCATCAATCTTATAGGCGGTGTCAGTTCCCTGTTTTTGGTGGATAATGCCGTAAGTCTTGAATCCGAGCAGTTGATAACCGAAATGGGGGAAGCCAACAATGCCAATGATGTTAATTTCAGTACCAATTTTGGCGTCGGTTTTAACTATGATATTTCCCAAAAATTACAGTTGAGCGTGGAGCCCATATTTAAGTACCAGCTCAACACCTTTTCGGAAACAGCTGGGAATTTCAGGCCCTATTCTGTAGGAGTGTACAGCGGTTTGAGTTTTCGGTTTTGAATTGGGTTAAAAAATTGGAGGCCCTGGGCTAACGCCAAGGGTTCTTTCAACCAGTCACTTTGAAATTCAACTGAACTTCAAAGTGAAGTTTCATGAAGTTGGTTAGTACGCCGTTCTTTGCGGCATACAAAAAGGCCCTGTTTTCATGGCAGGGCCTTTAATTTTGTAAACGGGAACGTGGACTTCATCATCGGTTATGGCTTTTGATCTTCCAACAAGTCCTTTAAAATTAATGCCTTTGCCCTTTTACGAATCATGGCAGTATCCGTTGTGCCTAGAATTTCCGTTTCCATAAAAGAGTGCACCTTTACCCGCAACCAACCCGGGCCTCCATTAAAGTAAGACCAGGGAAAACGCTTCTTACAATCCAAAAACACAATTGGAACGATTGGTATATTATGGTTGATTGCCATTCTAAATGCCCCATCCTTAAATGTATCCAGAATAATATCCTCCTCAGGGACCCCAGCCTCTGGAAAAATGCAGATGCTCAATCCTCTATCCAGCCTTTCGCGAACGCTGCGATATACCGCCGATCTACTTTTGGGGCTACTCCTATCCACCAAAATACAGACCCGCTTGTAAAAAAACCCAAAAACCGGAATTTTGGCCAATTCCTGTTTCCCTACAAAAACGAATGGGTTTTTGCTAACGTAAAGCATCAACATAATATCCAGCATACTGGTATGGTTGGCCACCAGCATATAGCTTTTACCGGATTGCATGTTCTGTTGCCATTTGATTTTGGGGAAACAACCCATGCCAAACAAAATAGTTTTGGCCCATATATTACGGGCCAACCAGTAAAAAGCCTTGTAGGTGGTATCAGAAAGCGTGGTCAACAGTAAGAGTGGTGAGCACACGAAAATGGGTAGGGCCACCAGTAGGTAAAACCAGATTCGGTAGAGTAGATGGCCTATATTCTTAAAAAAACGCAGCACGAGTCAAAAGTAGAATTTTTGGGTATCTTATACGCTATCGTAAAAGATGCGATTGCCTGCCGGTTGACTGCAAAATTATGAAGGGCAGTTTTGTTTCCTTGATAACATGTTGGGAAAGCCATGGGCAATGAGCTTTTAAACACCTTAAGAATTCACATAGCATATGCCGTATCGGAGATTTGATTTCAGGTGCGATTGGTGTCATTGTTATTCTTTATTATTGCCGTGTTGTTTACCTCTCCAAGGCGTAAAAGCCGTGTTTCATTGCTTTTTTTATCACTCCCGTATGCGTATTTTTACGGCCAAATCCTAAACGGAATGGCTCGTATTTTAACAGGTATCCAAAGTACTGGAGTACCCCATTTGGGGAATATTTTAGGGGCAATTGTTCCTGCCATACAAATGGCCAAACAAGCGGAAAATGATTCCTTTTTATTCATTGCGGACATGCACTCGCTCACCCAAATTAAAAACGGCGAGGAGTTACGTCAGAATACCTATGCCACGGCGGCGGCTTGGTTGGCCTTTGGACTGGATGTTGAAAAGACGGTTTTTTACCGTCAAAGTGACGTTCCCCAAGTGACCGAACTGGCATGGTATTTAAGTTGCTTTTTTCCGTACCAACGATTAACACTGGCCCATTCGTTTAAGGACAAGGCCGATAGGCTGCAAGATGTAAACTCTGGCTTATTCACATATCCCATGCTTATGGCCGCGGATATTTTGCTATACGATGCAGAAATTGTACCCGTGGGTAAAGATCAACTACAGCATTTGGAAATGACCCGGGATGTGGCCTCCCGTTTTCACAATCAATTCGAGGAAACCTTTGTGCTTCCTGAAGCCAAGGTCCATTCGAACACGATGTTTGTTCCAGGGACCGATGGTGAAAAAATGAGCAAGAGCAAGGATAATATCATTAACATTTTTCAGCCGGATAAAAAACTGCGAAAGCAAATTATGGGTATCGTAACGGACAGCACCCCTATGGAAGACCCCAAAGACCCAGGCAGGGACAACATCTTTGCCCTCTATAAGATTCTGGCTTCCCAAGAGCAGATTGAAGAGATGAGTGCCAACTATCTTGCAGGGAACTATGGGTACGGCCATGCCAAACAGGCCTTGTTTGAAGTCCTCTTGGACAAATTTGAAGCACCCCGTGAGAAATTTGACTACTATATGAACCATCTCAACGAAGTGGATGAGGCCTTGGCCATCGGCGCTGAAAAAGCGAGAAAGGTGGCCGATGACGTATTGACAAGGGTGAGGCAAAAGGTAGGGTATTAAAGTCAAAATACAAGAAACCTATGGTGTCCCAATCCCTTGCGGATTTTTTGAAAGGCAATTCTTAATTGGGCCTCTACCGTTTTGATGGAAATACCCAATCTTTCTGCAATTTCCCTGTTTTTGTATCCTTCTTTTTTACTCATAAGAACAATTCTCTTACACTGTTTAGGTAATTCTTCCATCAACTGGCACACTTCTTCCAATTTTGCATGGCGTTCCATCACTTCTTCTTCATAAGAAGAAATCAAGGCCTCATGGGTCAATTCATCCAATAAAGTGTTTTTTTTATGGTTTTTCCGGAATTCATCAATATAAGAATGGTATACCGCTTTAAAGAGATAGTTCCTCACAGAACCACTGATATTTAATACCTTACGTCTTTCCCAAAGCTTTACAAAGACCTCTTGAACAATATCTTCGGCAATGGCGAGGTCACGGGTAAATTGCAAAACATACAAACAAAGTGGTTTGTAATAGCTCATAAATAACATCCTAAAAGCCTGATGGTCGTCATGCTTAACACTCTGCCATAAAACCTTATCATTGACATCCATCGGTTTGCTTCTTTACATGGTGCTATCCGGGAATCCAATAAATATCAAAAAAAAATACGACTTGGATTAAGGGTATTTTCCAAATATACCGTCAATAAGAAGGAAACTAACGCCTATACATTGGAAAATCTAATTACAAAATACCTTACAGGTTC
>JBCDBE010000029.1:0-32640 GCA_039184365.1 Bacteroidota bacterium
ATTTAGTGGCGATATATTTATTAATGAGCAGCTGGGAAAGTTCAGAAATCCGACCCACCAGATTCCCCTGCTTTTGGCTTCTAGGGATAATCGACCATTTTCACTTCCCGCGTTGGTCTTTTTGAATGAAAAATTTGAGGTTTCCAACCGTTATTTTGAATACCTGTCGCCAAACCAACTCTTAAGCGCATTGGAAGAATAATCAAAAAAATCTTTTGTACTATTTCTACTTTTAATATTGGTCAACCAGGGAAATGTCAATTCCTACATAGTGCCATTACTATAATGGATGGCGATAAATCCTTCAACAAATCGGCAAAAAACAATGTCTTTGCAAATCAATAGTATTTTGTCATAGCAACTGATTTTTAGCTTTTTGCAATCCCTTTACATTCAGCATTCTTAAAGGATTTTCCCTACATTGGATTTTATTAATACCCCGAACCAATGAATATGCAACAAAAAGTTCCCTTAAAGGAGAAAGTTGGCTATGCCCTTGGTGATGGAGCGGCAAACATTGCCTGGCGAGGTGTTGCTACTTTTTTATTCATTTATTACACCGATGTTGTTGGCCTAGATCCAGTGACTGTTGGAGTACTCTTTTTGGTCGCTCGTCTTGGGGATGGCATTAGCGATGTACTTATGGGCATTTTGGGCGATCGTACAAAGTCCAAATATGGAAAATTCAGACCTTGGATTCTTTGGACTGCCATTCCTTTGGCCACCATACTTTCACTATTATTCACAAATCCGGATTTTGGGGACGCGGGCAAAATTGTCTATGCTTATAGCACCTACATCTTATTTACCCTTATTTATACCGCGAACAATGTTCCCTATGGCGCACTAATGGCCGTAATGACAGGTGATGACAAAGAGCGGATCAGTATTGGTTCTTTTCGTATGGTAGGGGCATTTGCCGGTGGTATGCTGGTACAAGGCGCATTACTTTTTTTGGTAGTGTATTTCGGAAATGTAAATCCGACCATCAATGTGGAGAAGTTGCAAGACCAAAAGTTCAAGGTTGATGTTACGGCATCCAAAGATGTGAAAAACGTCAATATTAAGACCGAGGATGGCGTTGCAAACTTTATTTGGGCCAATGAAAAGGTAGGGAAAACACAAGCCCTAGGAGCTGTGAGCTTCGAAATGAAAAAAGGGGACACCTACTCCTTTGTGGTCAATGGCGAAAAAAACCTGACGTCCGATTCCTTTTCCATAATTGATCAAAGCAAAGGATACAGCTATTCCATGTATTTGATGTCCGCTTTTTTGGCCTTGTTTATGTTTCTTACATTTTACACAACCAAAGAACGGATTCAGCCCCCCAAAGAACAGAAAAATAATTTGAAACAAGATTTCAAAGAACTCGTCAATAACCGGCCCTGGATTGTCTTGTTGATTATTGGCCTGCTCTTCAACATTTACAATTCCATAAAGCAGGGTATCACCATCATATACTTTACCCACTACTTAAATGACCAGTTGCTTTCTGCTTCCTATTTGGTAGGATTAATGCTTGCCTCAATTGCCGGGGCCATTGCCACAACCACACTGGGCAAGAAAATGGGAAAACGAAATTTGTTCATTGCCGCTCTTCTTTTTTCTGGGTTGGTCAATGCATTTATTGTGTTTTGTGGACCAGAGGACATCACAGCAATTTTCGCCATTGGGTTACTTTCTGAGTTCGCTGCAGCCGTATTCCCCACTTTATTCTTTGTTATGTTGGGTGATGCAGCCGATTATTCAGAATGGAAAAATGGAAGACGTGCCACTGGATTGGTCTATTCTGCTGGATCTTTCGCCACGAAATTTGGTGGAGGGGTAGCAGGGGCCATTATCGGATTGATTCTCGGGGCATACCATTATAGTGGTCAAGATATGACTACCATTGAAGGAGCAATTCCCGGTATAAAAATGTTAATGAGTTGGGTTCCGTGCATCGTTGCCATAATTGCAGCGGTAATTATGGGTAGCTACCCACTAACGAATAAAAAAATGGAAGAAATTACCGAGGAACTGAATGAAAGAAGATCACAAAAAGCCTAATGGAAAATAATTATGCATGTAAATAAATTCCCTAATGACTTTTTATGGGGGGTAGCCACCTCAGCCTACCAAATTGAAGGAGCTTCAAATGAAGATGGAAAAGGGCCTTCCATCTGGGATGCCTTTGTAACCATACCCGGTAAAATTAAAAATGCAGAAACGGGCAATATGGCCTGCGACCATTATCATCGATTTGAGGAAGACGTACAACTAATGAAAAACATGGGGGTCAAGGCCTATCGTTTTTCCATTTCCTGGTCAAGAATAATGCCCAAGGGAAAAGATGAAATCAATGAAGCGGGTATTGAATTTTACTCTAAGTTAATAGACTGCCTTTTAGTAGCAGGTATTCAACCATGGGTTACCCTCTACCACTGGGATTTACCACTGACCCTTCAACTGGAAGAAGATGGGTGGTTGGGAAAAACAATTTCCAACCGTTTTGCAGACTATGCCAACCTATGCTTTGAGCGTTTTGGGGGTCGGGTAAAACGTTGGATTACCCTAAATGAACCATGGGTGGCTGCCATGCTTGGGCACGGTCAAGGTGTATTTGCCCCAGGAAGGACCTCCAATTCTGAGCCTTATCTCGCCGCCCATCATATGATTTTGGCCCACGCCAAGGCGGTAAAGCTATATCGGGAAAAATATGGCTTCCAAAAAGGGAAAATAGGAATTGCCAATAATTGCGATTGGCGGGAACCCTTGACCAAAAATGCCCAAGACCAAGAAGCCGCCGTTAGGGCCTTGGAGTTTTTCTTGGGGTGGTTTGCAGATCCCGTTTTTAAAGGAGATTATCCTAAATCAATGAAAGAGCGGCTTGGGAAACGCTTGCCTAAGTTCACGGAAGAAGAAAAAAACCTCATTAAGGGCTCATCGGACTTCTTTGGTCTTAACCATTATACTACAATGTACGCTGCACATGATGATGGTACGGTTTCTGACGGTAATGTGTATGGAAATGGAGGCATTTCAGAAGATCAGGATGTTTCACTATCCCTTGACCCCAACTGGGAATATACTACTATGAACTGGGCCGTTGTTCCATGGGGCTGCCAAAAGATGTTGGAATGGATAGCCAAACGCTACGGCAATCCTGATATTTATATAACCGAAAACGGTTGCTCCTACTCTGATGCAGTCATGGATGGAGAGATCACAGACGATAAAAGGGTAGCATTTTTCAAAGGCTATTTGGAAGCGTGTAAAAACGCTATCAACCAAGGGGTGCAACTCAAAGGCTATTTTGCATGGTCGTTGATGGACAATTTTGAATGGGCCTCGGGCTATGAAAAACGTTTCGGAATGCATTATGTAGACTTTCAAACATTGGAACGTATTCCAAAAAATTCGGCAAAATGGTATACCAAAACCATTGCCAACAACGGTATTTTAGATGACTAATCCCATCCGGGAAATCCTGTCCGTAGGACATTGTGAAAACTAATATTGACCACTGAATTGGGCGGAATAATGGTCGCTTCAAAAATCACCTCTTTTGAATCATAATCTATTTCAACAACTTTTCCAGCAGCTGCCCCTCCGCTGACCGAAGATCCAGAGGTAAATAGTACAGCGTTATTTTCAGGAATGTAACTCACTTTGGAAACTATTCTTGCATAGGTCTCCTCTCCCCTCTCTTTACCATATTGCCAGATTTGCTTTATGGTTTTGTTCGCTTCATCAATTTCGTATTCAACAGCCCTACTGTAGGGCCCAAAATTGGTGTAATTGCGATTATCACCATTGTCAAATACCATTAGATTACCATTGGGCATTAAAATGGGGGAGTGCTGATACCAAGACCATTCAAAATCGGGATGGTTGACGGTTCCGTCCAATACATCGGCATCTGTTATCGGTTGGTCGTTGACATCCAGTGGGATCAATAAAAATTGGGAAAGTTCGGTTCCGCTACCAGAAGTACTCCATTCGCGATGCGGGGCCAAAATGTAGCTGACCTCATTTTGGGAATTGAGCTTCACAATACCTTGGGTTCTTCCGGAAACAATAATTTCGTCATCGGCTGCACTGTATTCAACAGCGTTGGCATGAAACCAATCCACCTCTAAATCAGCCAAATCGGTAGGCCATGCCCTTCGGGAATTGTCCAATGAACCATTCAAGTCCCAAGTATTGGTAAATTGCCCTGAATTCCTATCAATTTCAATAATGACATCTTCCACGGTACTTTTGGAGGCATCATTGATCGTTACCAAGAGATTTTCATCCGGTTTTTCAATGACATGGTGATGAAAGCCATTCCCTTGCAGACTCCATGAATCGGCAATGCGACCCAACATATCAATTTCATAAATACTCCCGGTTCGTTCATCCCCAAAAAGGAGATTGCCATTTTGTAAGCGGGCCATTCCGTTGTCATAAAACAAGTCAAAAAGAATGGGATGGGACGAAAAATCCAAGTACCAACGGATGTCTCCAAATTGATCGAAAATAAAAGGTCGTTGTGGCCTAAAATCATTGATGTCCACAAATCCAAAGTAGTTCACAAAATTTAGTATGGGCGTATCTGCATTTGAAGGCACATTGATAGTAATTTGTGGCATTTCTGCAAGTAATGGGCCGGTTTGAATACCAATCGTTTGGGTTTCCAAGATGTTTCCTGAACGATCCAGTAAGTTGATTTCAACTTGGTTGTCATAATCAGCATATAGCCCAAGAATTTCCAAATCGAAAACAGTGCCTGTACCATCAGATCTTTTAGTGATGCTGGAGGCATTTCCATTTCTACCAATCACCGATAGTTCCACGGATACAGAATTGGTAGTTTCCAAACGTAACAGAGCCGTCAACGGTGCGTACCCTGTAGGGTTTAATTGCACGTTAAAGGATTCGATGCGATTGGATTCGATCATTGGCCCCCCTGTTTCCCTATTTGGGCCTTCATCATCAGAACAGGAATAGATAACCATGCCAAATAAAAAGAGTGCCAACGGTTTCAAGAATTTCATACTTCCCTTTTTACTCTGAATTTACGCCATTTTCTTTTTTGCCGCTTCCAGTAGCAACGAAAACGCAATGCGTACCTTTGAAAAATGTCAACGTATGACTACATCATTATTGGAGCTGGCGCTTCGGGTCTACTACTGGCCGATGCTTTAGGTAGTGATTCTTTTTTTAAGGGGAAATCCATACTGGTTCTTGAAAAATCAAGCAAAACCAAAAATGACCGCACTTGGTGTTTTTGGGAAAGGGGAGCAGGAGAATTTGATGATATTCTGCACAGGGAATGGCCTAAAATTCACTTTGGTGGAAAGCATCTGAATATCAACCCGGAAATAGCTCCCTATAACTATAAAATGCTAAGGGGCATCGACTTTTATGAATGCTATTTAAAGAAGTTAGACATCCATTCCAACATCACCCTTGGGCAAGATGAAATTAAGGGCCTTGAAGAAGAGGATAACTTTGTATCCGTTCTGGGAGAAAAGGAAACATACCAAGGCCTCCAAGTATTTGATAGCCGTTTTGATTATAAGAGGGTACAAAAGGAATCAAAATATCCTGTACTACAGCAGCACTTTTTAGGCTGGTTCATAAAGACCGACCGGTCTGTTTTTGATCAGGAAACCGCAAGCTTCATGGATTTTTCCATACCACAAAAAGGCAATACCCGCTTTATGTACGTCCTTCCTTTATCACCTTCGGAAGCCTTAGTGGAATATACCCTGTTTTCTGAGGATGTTCTGCAAAAAGAGGAATATGAGCAGGCTATCCGGGATTATATCTTAACCAAAATTGGTATTGAACAGTATGAAATAACAGAGATGGAACAAGGAAATATTCCCATGACCTGTTATGACTTTACCCAAGGGAACACCAATCGCATTTTAAAAATAGGTACTGCCGGGGGCTGGGCCAAAGCAAGTACTGGATATACCTTTTACAGCTCGGTAAAAAAGGTAAAAATGCTCGTCAGCCATTTAAAAAATAAAAGGGGACTCGCAGCTTTCGGGAAAAAAGATCGTTTCTGGTTTTATGATTTGCTTTTGTTGGATATTCTTCACAAAAACAACCATCTGGGCCGTTCAATCTTTGAATCCTTGTTTAAAAAAAGGAAGCCTCAGCTAATATTCAAGTTTTTGGATGAAGACACCCATTTTTTGGAAGAGGTCTACATCATGGCATCACCAAAACCATGGCCTTTTATCAAAGCGCTTTTGAATAGACTGTTCAGCTAGATCGTTCCATGAGGTTTTTTCCCACTTGTCGAAGCAAAACTTTGCCGTCTTCAGGAGCTTCAATTTTTGAAAGTGAATTAAAAGCCTCCTGAGTGAACTTCTCAATCGCTTTCTTTGTGGCTTTATCGGACCCGGTCTTTTTGAATATGTTTTTCACTTCCGTGACCTTTTCATTGGCCGCATGGGAATTTCCAGAAAAAAGTTCCACTAATCGTTCTTGGTCCTCAATGGCACCCAGCTCTAAGGCCTTCAGATAAAGAAAGGTTTTTTTGTTCTCGATAATATCCCCACCAACCTGTTTTCCAAAAGTTTCTGGATTTCCAAAAGCATCCAAATAATCATCCTGAAGTTGAAAGGCGATACCCAGATTCCTGCCAAATTCATAGATAAGGTCTTTGTTCTTCTCTGAAGCTGCTGCAACAACAGCTCCCATTTTGAGGGCGGCACCTATTAAAACCGATGTTTTGTATTCAATCATTTTCAGATATTCCTTGATGGTAACATCCGTTCTGGTTTCAAAGTCTACATCATATTGTTGGCCCTCACAGACTTGAACCGAAGTTGTATTAAATACCAAAAAGAGTTCCTTCAGAACATCAGGTGTATATCCTTCCAAGTATTCATAGGAATTAATGAGCATCACATCTCCAGATAATATCCCTGTATTGATATTCCATTTTTCATGAACGGTCGGTTTACCCCTTCTTAGTGGTGCATCATCCATAATATCATCATGCACCAATGAAAAATTATGAAATACCTCAACTGCCATCGCTGCGGGCAAGGCCTTCTTATGGTCTGCCCCAAAAAGCTCTGAGGCTATTAAGGTCAAAACAGGACGGAGGCGTTTCCCACCAAGGTTTAAAATATAATGGACAGGCTCATATAAATTGTGGGGTTCCTTTAAGGGTTTTTGTTTTTTGAGGTATGAAATGAATTCCCTTTGATAAAATTCCAAGGCATGCATGCATTCAATTTTTGTTAAAAATACATTGCCCGTTACAATTGACCTCTATTGACGTCCAACAGATATTCGAAAACTTCAAAAAAATGCAATGGATTTTAATTCCATCGTCTTTATAAGTGAAGGAGCGCACAAAAATGCCAACGGATGAATCCGGAGAACAACGACCAATCAAAAATAACAGCATTTTTCCAAAAGGAATATCAGGCATTAAAAGGGTATGTGAAATCAAAAATAGATGACACGGCCGAAAGTGCAGCCGAAGATATTCTCCAGGATGTGGCCTTAAAAATCTTTTCAAGACCAGAGAACGCATTGCCCATAAACAATGTACCTGGTTTTGTGTACCGCACCCTTAAAAATAGGATAATCGATACCATGAGAACAAAAAAAGAACGAAGATATGAAGAAGGGGAACTGGACAGGCTTTGGACCGAGTTTGCCGATCTTTTTTATGAATCCGACGAACTCACCTATCCCAAGCATGTTACACATATGCTCAAAAGGGCCATAATGGAACTGAAACCAGTCTATCGCGATATCATACTGGCGGTGGATTTTGAAGGATACGCCTACCGTGAAATTTCAGAAGAAACGGGAATACCTGAGGGAACATTGATGTCAAGAAGGCATAGGGCCATGTCCCTTTTGCAAAAGGGATTGGAACAAAAAGTCAAAATTTAAAACAAAATATCATGGAATATAAAAATGAATTTGAACAAAGAATGAAAGATCGTGTAAAGGGTTATGTAACCAAAGGGGTCAAGATATTGTTCTTCGCCCTGTTTATCATCACAATACTATTCTTGGTGGGCTATGCTGTAATGCTTTTATGGAATTGGCTGATGCCCGAACTATTTGGGCTATCAACCATTAGCTATTGGCAAGCCTTTGGAATTTTAATCTTGGCCAAAATCATTTTTGGTTTTGGAGGTGGAAATGGACCGGGTAAAAGTCATAAAAAAAGAAGGCATCGGTCAAAGGGTGCCCCATCATGTTCCACCTTGCGAAAAGACTTTTCGGAATGGAAACACTACGATGAGTATTGGTCAACCGAAGGGGAAGCGGCATTTAAAGAATTTGTGAAAAGAAAAAATGATGGTCATGGAGAAGGGCAAGCCAACTAAATGGAGAAGCAAGAGTTTACAGTTTAGCAGATTCTTTAACATTTCAAGTAAAAAAGGGCCAACTCGGTCCAATCACGTCGTTTTCAATCGTCTTAATAGGGGAGATTTATCCAGAGACTGGGACAACGTTAAAAAAAAGTAAAACTTTGGAAACTTTTTTTGTTTTTAAAGTTTCCAGTATAGTTTTGTCCCCTTGAAATGAAAACAGATATTCTAAATAAGGCGACAGATTTATTTTTGACCCTTGGGTTTAAAAGTGTGACCATGGATGATCTCGCTCATGAAATGGGCATCTCAAAGAAGACCATTTACAGTCACTTTGAGAACAAGACCAAATTGGTGGAGGAAGCAACAATGCAGCTTTTCTGGGAAATTTCGGATGGTATTGACAAAATCGTTACGCTTAAAAAGAATCCTATTGAGGAGCTTTATGAAATAAAAAAGTTTGTTATGGCGCGGCTGAAGGATGAGAAGGCCTCTCCGCAGTACCAATTGCAAAAATATTATCCAAAGTTGTGCGAAACCCTTCGGAAAAAAGAGTTTGATGTTATGCAGAATTGCATTGTGCACAACATTAAACGTGGAATGGAAAAAGGTATCTATCGGGAAAATCTGAACATACAATTCGTATCCCGTATCTATTTTTCTGGGGCGATAAGCCTTGGGGACGAAGATCTTTTCCCAAACTTTATGTTTACCAAGGTTAAACTGGAAGATTATTTTCTAGAATACCATCTCAGGGGTATTGTCACCCCAAAAGGAAGAAAAATATTAAATGAAATCATCAATTCAAACCAGCAATAAATGCGAACAGTCATCAAACTAGGCATACTGTTATTATGGTCGGTTCCATTGAGTGCCCAAGAGATTAAGACTTCATTTTCTTTGGATGAGGCCATTGCCTATGCCTTGGAGCACAATTACCAATCCATCAACGCCAGTAGGGACATCATAGATGCACAAAAGCAAAAATGGGAAACCATCGCTACCGGTCTGCCCCAGATTTCGGGGACAGTGAACTACCAAAACCAATTGAAGCAACAGGTGGTTCAGTTACCTGGAGAAATTGCAGATCAAGAACCTGGAACTTTTGTTGAAGTAGTTTTTGGCCAACCCCAACAAATGATAGCAACGGGAACATTAAGACAACAAATCTTTGACGGTTCGTACATTGTAGGGGTACAGGCGACAAGGGCATTTTTAAGTTACAGCAAAAACAACAAGGAAAAAACAGATCTGGATGTGCGAAAGGCCGTAGTGGAAGCCTACGGCAATGTACTTCTCGCAGAAGAAAGTGTTTCCATTTTGGAAAACAATAAATCTACCTTGGAAAAGAATCTTTTTGAAACCAAAAAGGTTTTTGAAAACGGCTTGGGTGATGAGGAAAGTGTGGACCAATTACAAATTACCCTGTCTTCAATTGATAATGAATTGAAAAATGCCAGAAGATTGGAGAAAATAACCCTTCAAATGTTAAATTTAATGATGGGCATTCCTCTTGAAAACCCGACGGAACTGACAGAAAACCTGGATGATCTAACGCAGCGTAAAATTGATTACGGACTTTTGGATTCTGCATTCAACATGAAGAACAATGTGGATTATAAACTGGTCTATAACCTCAATGAACAGCGTTACTTTGAATTGAAGTTGGCCAAAAGCAGGGCCTTGCCTACGCTCAATGCCTTTATTAATTATGGAGGGCTATCCTTTGGCGATGATTTTACTTTCTTCAATGAAGGTCAAGATTGGTTTGGGTTCTCAACATTTGGAGTAGACTTAAACATTCCCATTTTCAGTTCCCTTGGAAGGAGTGCCAGTACCCAACGGGCAAAAATTGCCTACGAAAAGGCAAAGACCCAGCTGACCGAAGCAGAAGAACAAATTCGGCTTCAGCTTGAAAACGCCAGAAGTAATTATGTTTTTGCCATAGAAGAATACCAAACCTCTAAGGATAACTTATCCCTGGCAGAACGCATTGAAAGCAAAAATCAAGTAAAATATTCAGAAGGTTTGGCAACGAGTTTTGAATTGAGGCAAGCCCAAACACAGCTTTACGATTCGCAACGTTTTTACCTGGAATCCATGGTGGACGTCATTAATAGGAAAACTGAACTGGAAATCATATTAAACAAGTAAATCAATCAAAATGAAAAAAATAGTTTTACTACTAATAACCGCAATCATTATGATCTCCTGTGGTGGAAATAGTGGCAGTACAATTGAAGAGGTTGTTGCTAGCAAAGACCTGCAGGCCATCCGTGCTTCAAGAACTGATTTGACCAACCAGGTCAAAGAGTTGGAGAATAAAATCAAGGTCTTGGATGATGCCATAACAGAATTGGATGAAAATGCCAAGCTCCCTTTGGTGACCACCATGACGGTAGAAGCCCAAAAATTCAACCACTATTTGGAACTTCAAGGTGATGTGATGACCGATCAGAATGTATTGGTTTATCCAGAGATGGCTGGAACCTTGTTTAAAATACATGTAAAGGAAGGACAATCCGTTTCCAAAGGACAGTTATTGGCGTCCATTGATGATGGGGGGCTTTCCAGCCAAGTGGCCCAGTTAAAAACGCAACTGGCTTTGGCCCAAACCACATTTGAACGGCAAAAAAGGTTATGGGACCAAAATATAGGTTCAGAAATCCAATACCTCCAGGCCAAGTCCCAATACGAAGCCCAGGAAAGTGCCGTCAAACAGTTGGAGAGCCAAGTGGCAAAGTCTTCCATTAGGGCTCCTTTTTCTGGTATTGTGGACCAAGTAATCAAAGACCAAGGCACCGTAGTAAGCCCGGGGCCAGGTTCTGAGGTCTTTAGAATCGTTAATTTGTCCGATATGCATGTCGAAGTAGAAGTTCCAGAAGCGCATCTGGGCAATATAACACCCGGTAAGAATGTGGAAGTATATTTCCCAGTGTTGGGCGATGTCGTGGAGAGTAAGGTGCGCCAGACCGGAAACTTTATCAACCCAGGTAATCGCTCTTTTCGTATAGAAATTCCGGTTCCCAATAAAAATGGAGCAATTAAGCCCAACCTCACGGCAATTGCCAAAATAAACGATTACACTAATGAGAATGCCATTCTTATTCCCCTAAGTGTCATTTCCGAAAATGCAACCGGGGATCAATATGTGTACTTAACATTACCTGAAGATTCGGGAAAAGGAATGATATCCAAAAGGTCCATTGTCCAGTTGGGAAAGACCCAAGGCGATATCGTTGAGGTGTTGGCCGGATTAGAGGCTGGCGATCAAGTCATTGTCGAAGGCGCTAGAAGTGTCCGTGAAAATCAAAAAGTGAAAATTAAAAATACCGAGACTACGGCCAATAATTAAATCATGGAAAAAGCAAAAAAAAATGCCAATAAAGAGTTTCGACTTTCGTCCTGGGCCATAGACAATCCCTCGGTCATCTATGTCATGATCGCGATTTTTCTTGTCATTGGGATTTCATCGTATTTCTCAATGCCAAGGGAGGAATTCCCAGAAGCGGTAGAGACCAAGATTTATGTAAGCACCCTATTTCCCGGCAATACTGCCGAAGACATGGAGCGCCTGGTCACTGATCCCCTAGAGGACCGACTTAAAAACGTAAGCAATTTTGTGGAGATGACCTCAACCTCCCAAGAAGATTATTCCATGGTGGTTGTGGAATTTGATGAAGACATTACCGTTGAGGCCGCCAAGCAAGAGGTAAAAGATGAGGTGGACGCCGAAAAGGCAGGGGAGGACTGGCCCATATTTAATGGTGCAAAGGTGGAACCCAATGTTTTTGATTTGAACCTTGCGGAGTCCTTTCCCATACTAAATGTAAATATCAAGGGGGATTACCCTGTGGAAAAGTTAAAGGAATATGCGGAATATCTCGAGGATGAAATAGAAAATTTGGAAGAGATCAAGCAAGTGGATATTCGCGGTGCCCAGGAAAAAGAAGTAGAAGTTGCCGTGGATATCAACAAAATGATGGCGGCCAAGGTCAATTTTGACAACATCATACAAGCCATTGGAAATGGAAACATGACCATGTCCGCAGGTAATTTAATTACAAGTGGCCAGCGCAGAACCATTCGAATTACAGGAGAAATTGAAAAACCCTCAGAGCTCAATGATTTTGTGGTAAAATCTGAGAATGGTACGGTTTACCTAAAAGATATTGCCCAGGTTACTTTCAGCGAAGAGGACAAAAACACCTATGCTCGTGAAATGGGGGCGAGTGTAGTGATGCTTGATATTAAAAAACGTTCTGGAAAGAACGATGTCATGGCCATCAATCAAATACGGGAGATTGTGGCGGAGTCCCAATCCAGTATTTTGCCCGAAGATTTAGAAATTACATTTGCCAACGATAGTAGTAGCAGTACGTTAAGTCAGGTGGATGATTTAGTAAACAATATCATCTTCGGGATTATTTTGGTCGTTACTGTATTGATGTTTTTTCTTGGCTTTAGAAATGCCCTTTTTGTTGGGTTTGCCATACCGATGTCCATGTTCATGTCCTTTATGATCCTGTCCGCTTTAGGATATACCCTGAACACCATGATATTGTTTGGGTTGATCATGGGACTGGGAATGCTAGTGGACAATGGTGTTGTTGTGGTTGAAAATGTCTATCGCCTTATGGAGAAGGAAGGCATGTCGCGTAAAGCAGCTACAAAAAAAGGAATTGGCGAAATCGCAATACCTATTATCATTTCTACGGCAACCACAGTTGCGGCATTTGTACCCCTGGGCATGTGGCCTGGTATCATGGGAGAATTCATGAAATACTTCCCCATAACGCTCTCTGTGGTGTTGGGATCATCATTGTTCGTTGCCATATTCATGAACTCCATGTTGGTCTCCCAATTTATGGAAATAGGCGACAAAGAGTTGACTCGAAAACAATTGATTCGCATTAGTTTGATTCTTGGCGGATTTGGTGGCTTTATCATGCTGGTTGGGGGTCCCATTAGAGGCTTAGGTACCTTAATGGTCGTTGTGGCCGGATTGTTCTGGATCTATAAATATGCCCTAAAACCTTGGTCCGTTCGATTTCAAAAGAACGGTCTGGTCCGTTTGGAGAATTGGTATGAAAGAAGATTGAAACATGCACTACTAGGGAAAAACGTCTATTGGTATTTTAGTTTTACCATTGTTTTGCTCATCGCAGCCTTTATGACATTTGGCGCTTCAATGACCAGCCAAAGAACAAAGGTGGAATTCTTCCCGGACAATACCCCAAAAGAAATCTACATCTACATTGAATACCCCCAGGGTACGGATATTGAAAAAACCAATGCGCTGACCAAAGACATTGAAGAGAAAGTATACGAGATTGTCAAAGATGGTCAATATCTCAAGAGTGGGGAAAATTTATTGGTGGATACGGGGGTATCCCAAGTAGGGAGAGGGGCAGAAAATCCTTTTACCGAAGGAGGCTCTTCCGCGGAAATGCCCCATCGGGGGAAAATCACCTTGTCCATGCAAGAATTTAAGGAACGGGAAGGCCTGGACAGTGAAGAGCTTAGGTTGCGCATTCAAAATGCCTTGGCCGATGTATATCCAGGAGTAACGATTTCAGTCGAAAAAGATGCGGTAGCGCCGCCCTCGGGATATCCCATAAATGTGGAACTTATAGGCCAAAATTATGACACCCTTATCAGCGTGGCCGAGCGCATGAAGAATTATATAAATGCCAAGAGCATTGATGGCATGGAAGGGCTTAAAGTGGATGTCAACAAAAGCAGTCCAGGAATGGAGGTCGTTGTTGACCGAAGAAAAGCAGGGGAACTTGGGGTATCCGTAGGTCAGGTAGGCCAGCAACTGAGACGCTCACTATTTGGGGACAAAGCGGGCGTTTATAAAAAAGACGGCGAAGATTACGACATCAATGTTCGTTTTAATGAAGACTTGCGCTACAATACCAGCGCACTTTTCAATCAGAATATGATTTTTAGGGACCAAGCGACTGGTCAGATAAAAGAAATTCCCATTTCTGCGGTGGCCTCCAGAAAGAATACCTCGTCCTTCAATGCGATTAAACACATCAACGGCGAACGGGTGGTAACGGTATATTCCGGATTAAAACCAGGGGGGAACGCCACCATAATTGTAGATCAGATCAAAAAAGAAATGGAGAACTTTAAGGGCATGCCTTCTGGGGTAAAAATTGATTACACAGGGGAGCTGGAGGAACAGGCAAAACAACAAGCCTTTCTTATGGGTGCTTTTTTCGCTGGGCTTGGATTGATCATGCTTATTTTGGTATTCCAATTTGGGGGCATTTCCAAACCTGCCATTATTATGATGGCCATTTTCCTAAGCTTTATTGGAGTATTCGGTGGACTTGTTGCTACTGGATGGCCATTTGTAATCATGATGACCATGATGGGCATTATCTCTTTAGCGGGAATTGTGGTCAATAACGGGGTGGTGTTGTTGGACTATACACAAATATTGATTGACCGAAAAAAGGTGGCTTTGGGTATTTCCGATGATGAATTGTTGACTCGAGAAGAAGTTACTGACACCCTTATCAAAGCGGGAAAAGCGAGATTACGACCGGTCATCCTTACCGCCATCACAACAGTTCTGGGATTAATCCCGTTGGCTACGGGATTGAACATCAATTTTATTACCCTATTTGGTCGTTTTGACCCTCAGGTCTATGTGGGTGGGGACAACGTGATTTTCTGGGGCCCTTTGGCATGGACGGTTATTTTTGGACTGATCGTAGCTACCTTCCTGACCTTGATTATCGTACCTGTTTTATTCAATATCATTTACAGAATAAAGATTAGGATTCGGGGTAGTCATACAAAAGTAATCGAGAAGGAAACAAGGATGTCCAGAGCAGCATAAAATTGAAATCCATAATAAAAAAAGGCCCCTGCCAAGAATGCCAGGGGCCTTTTTTTAAGATTAAAATTCCTTAATTGACCGTTATACCATCAGAAGCATTCCAGTCGCGAACAGCAGCAATTTTATTGGCTACAAACTCAACTTCTTTTACCTTATCGCCTTCATAGAAATACCAAGTTCCTTGTTTCGCTCCATCGATATACTTTCCTGAGGCTATTTTAGTTCCTTCCGCATTGAACATGGTCCATTTGCCATGTAGTTTTCCTTTAAGCATATAACCTACTTGGGCAATTTCACCATTGTCATGAAAATACGTGGCCTTAACCATCTTTCCCTCTTTTTCAAAGGTGGGCTCCGTATTTTGGGAGTACATATATACTGAACAAAATGCTATTAAAATAAGTACGGCTCTCTTCATAATATCACACTTTTAAGATTAATTCATTAACATTAACGACACAAAATTACGATTTATTTTACAGTAAAATGATTTTTATTTTACTTTTTATTTACATTAAATTTACATTAAACGTTTATACAACTGATTATTAATAGTTTACATTTTTCATTTTTGTTGCTGGCTCAATCGTAAAATGTACAATTGGTCGTAAAAACAGTACAAATGGTCATCAAAATAGGCTCAAAATAGTTGCTTTTGCTCCATCTTAACTCATTAACTTTGCCCATCTAAATTAGCTTTCATGTACCGAACCCATACTTGCGGTGAACTTCATTCATCGCACATCGATGAAAATGTCGTACTCAGCGGTTGGATTTCAAAACTGCGTGACAAAGGCTTTGTCGTATGGATCGACCTTAGGGATAGATATGGTATTACCCAATTGGTTTTTGATGGGGAGCGCACTTCACCGGGCCTTCTGGAAAATGTCAGAAAATTGGGTCGTGAAACGGTCATCCAGGTAAAGGGAAAGGTCATCGAAAGAGCGTCAAAAAATCCCCACCTTCCTACTGGCGACATCGAGGTACTGGTGACAGCGCTTACCGTTTTGAACGAAGCACTACTCCCCCCTTTCACCATTGAAGATGAAACAGACGGCGGGGAGGAACTGCGCATGCAATACCGTTATTTGGATATCCGTCGAAATCCAGTAAAGAACAACCTCATCTTTCGCCATAAGGTGACCATGGAAGTGAGAAAACACCTTTCGGGCCAAGGCTTTATTGAAGTGGAAACGCCTTATTTGATCAAGTCGACCCCAGAAGGTGCCCGTGACTTTTTGGTTCCCAGTAGAATGAACGAAGGGCAGTTCTATGCCCTACCCCAATCCCCACAGACCTTTAAGCAATTGTTGATGGTTGGAGGTATGGACAAATACTTTCAAATCGTAAAATGCTTTCGGGATGAAGATTTACGCGCGGATCGCCAGCCAGAATTCACACAAATTGACTGTGAGATGGCTTTCGTAGAGCAAGAAGATGTGCTCAATGCCTTTGAAGGATTGACCAAACACCTCCTCAAGGAAATTAAAGGAGTGGACATTGAAAACTTTCCGAGAATGACCTTTGACGAAGCCATGAAACGCTATGGCAACGATAAGCCGGATATCCGTTTTGGGATGGAATTCGCTGAGCTGAATGAAGTGGCCCAACATAAGGATTTCAATGTTTTCAATACCGCTGAATTGGTGGTGGGTTTTGCCGTACCCGGGGGAAATTCTTATACGCGCAAAGAAATCGACCAACTTATTGATTGGGTCAAACGGCCACAAGTAGGCGCAAAAGGCATGGTCTATTGCCGATGTAATGATGAGGGAAATTATAAATCATCCGTCGATAAGTTCTATAACCAAGATGATTTGGCCCAATGGGCCAAAGCCACTGGAGCCAAAAAAGGGGATTTGATTTTGGTACTTTCAGGAGACACCAATACAACGCGCTCACAGCTTAGCGCTTTGCGCATGGAATTGGCCGAACGATTAGGTTTAAGGAATCCGAATGAATTTGCCCCGCTTTGGGTCCTTGATTTCCCTTTGTTGGAGCTGGATGAGGAAACGGGACATTATCATGCCATGCACCACCCGTTTACCTCGCCAAAACCCGGACAGTTGGAACTGCTCGACCAAGATCCAGGTGCTGTTAGGGCCAATGCGTATGACTTGGTATTGAATGGCAACGAAATTGGTGGCGGTTCCATCCGTATCCACGACAAGGAAACCCAGGCCATCATGTTCAAACATTTAGGGTTTACCCAGGAAGAGGCCAAAGCCCAATTCGGTTTTTTGATGGATGCCTTCCAATACGGTGCGCCTCCCCATGGGGGTATCGCCTTTGGGCTTGACCGTTTAGTGGCCATTCTGGGTGGACAGGAAACCATTCGCGATTTTATTGCCTTCCCAAAAAATAATAGTGGACGCGATGTGATGATTGATGCCCCAGCGACTATTGACGAAGGGCAATTGGAAGAACTGCACCTGAAGTTGGATGTTTGATAGATGTAAGACCGTTCATTTCGTTCACTTTTAGATGGAAGAAATAAGACTTTTTTGTCTTTCTGAATGAAGCAAAGCGAAATGAAGAATCTTATAAAGGGTTACCTTTATTTACATGAAAAAGTGGTTCAAAGGCCTTCTCTTATTTTCTCTAGGATTCCTTGCTTGCTTGGGTGCTGTCAAAATTCATGATCGCATGAAAAGCCAAGATGATAACTTGGCAGGTTATCCCGACCACATTGGGTATTTGGATGCTTCCAATCCTGACATGGACATTGAGTTCAACAGATGCAATCCAGATTTGTTGCCAGTGGGATTTTATAGTAGTTCCTTTAAGACTGCCTTTAGCGCGAATCCCTCAACATTTAAAAAGATTATAAAACAAAAGTTCAATGCACAGTATGACTATGATGATTCGGGCTTTGTGATGATTCGGTTTATTATTGATTGTAATGGAAACATTGGGGATTATGAAGTGAATTCCTTGAACAAGGATTACAAAAGGACAGCCTTTTCAAATGATTTGGTCAATATCCTCATAGATTTATGTTTGGATAAAAAGCACTGGAGGGGAAGAAAAGACATCGACACTTATATGTATTTGATATTAAAAATTCAAAATGGTCAGGTTCTTGAAATTATTCCTTAGTGTCTTAACGCTCTTTTGGGTTGTAATGGGTTGTAATGATACCGCAGAAAATCTCCCTAGCGAAGAGGCAAAGGAACAATCGCGACAATTATTTGAAACTGCCTTCCACACAGATAAAAGGCACCCATTGCAAGGATCGCGAACAGCAATGAATTTATTGGATTCCATTTTAAATCTAGACACGACGAATGCAGCCGCCTGGCGCGAAAAATCAGTTCCTTATCTTAAAAGAGGTCTCCCCTATGAGTGGAAACCTTTGTTTGATAAGGCCGTTCAATACCATCCGGAAGTTTGGCAACCGTGGCGGGGCTACCTCTACCTCATGTTTTACCGTGATTATGAGAAGGCAATTGCCGACTTTAATGCCTCAGACACCTTAACCCCACAAATTGATTACCCGCAAGGGCACAGCGTTGATTATTGGCGGGGCATTGCTTATTTGGGATTGAAGGACTTTAAAAACTCCATTGCTTATTTCAACAAGCATATCAAAAAAGAAACAGAGGATACTGGCGAGGATTGGGTAGAACTGGAGGCATTTCTCTATCGAGGCATCGCATACTACGAAATTGGGAACTGTAGGGAAGCCATCACCAATTTTGATAAAATCAAGCAACATTTCATTTCTTCGGCAGAAGGCAAATACTACTGGGCAAAATGTTTATTTCATTTAGGCAAAACAGATGAAGCCCTTTCTATGTTGAATGAAGCCGAATCCGACTACAAAAACCAGTTATGCCTCGACCATGATTATGTAGAGATGCCCTATCAAATTTATTTGACTGACATTACGGACTTAAAATCCTCTTTGTTACCGTAATTTTAAGGTATTCGAATTGGACATGGCATTCAATCTTAAAACCTACCTCCGTAAATTCTTAAAATGGCGATATAAAAATATCTCCAACAAAACCTTTATACAGTTAATGAGCGTCTTGGTGGGATTTTTGGCTGGATTGGTAGCCGTCACCCTTAAAAACCTCACCTATTTTATAGAAGCCTTACTGGAACGTGGCATTATCATCTCCCAAAACCAATTGTATTTTATCCTACCTGTTATTGGACTGACCTTGGTGTTCCTCTATGTGAAATACGTGAACAAGCATCCCTTGGGGCATGCCATTTCTTCCATTCTCTTTTCCCTTTCCAAGAATAAGGGCATCCTTACCCTCAAAAAAATTTATTCCCCGCTTATTGCTGCGCCCTTAACTGTTGGTTTTGGGGGATCCGTGGGACTTTTGGGTCCAGCCGTGGAATCTGGTGCGGCCATCAGTTCCAATCTAGGTCGTTTCTTTCATATCGGTGCCAAAACAAGGTCATTATTGATTGCCTGTGCATCGGCAGGGGCCATTGCCTCCATTTTTCAATCCCCCATTGCGGCCATTATTTTTGCCGTAGAAGTATTTAGTTTGGACCTTACCATGGTATCGGTGCTGCCCTTGTTATTGGCTTCGATTTCAGGGGTACTCACCTCCTACTTCTTTCTCGGTAATGAGACCCTGTTTAGCTTTTCGCTATCCGAAGGGTTCAAATTAAACGACACCCTATTCTATATTGTATTGGGGCTAAGTACGGGAGTTGCTTCCGTTTATTTCACAAAAATGTACTTTTGGATCTCCTCCCTGTTTAAACGGTTTCAAAGTCCCAAGTACAAATTATTGGTGGGAGGAATCGCAATAGGCGTCATGTTGTATTTTATTCCCCCGCTCTACGGTGAGGGATTTGGTTTTATCAATAACTTATTGGATGGAAACACCATAAATGCGTTAGGCAAAACTCCGTTCGACAAGTACCTGGACAACATTTGGATCGTTATAGCCCTTTTATTCGGGATAACTATTTTTAAGGCGATTGCCATGACCACCACTTTTGCCGCTGGAGGTGCAGGAGGGGTATTTATCCCTACAATGGTCATGGGCAGTGCCTTGGGCCACGTAGTGGCAAAAATCATCAATACCATTGGATTTGGTTTTCAAGTCAATGAAAGCAATTTTACCCTCATCGGTATGGCAGGTTTGATTGCCGGGGTCATTCATGCTCCCTTGACGGCTATCTTCTTGATCGCTGAAATTACCGGGGGCTATGAACTTTTTGTCCCCTTGATGATTGCGGCCTCCATTTCATATCTCATCACAAAAAACACCCTGGACTATACCATTTACACCAAAGAATTGGCTGAAAAAAATGCGCTTTTGACCCACAACAAAGACCAAGCGGTATTGACCTTAATGCAATTGGATGATGTCATCGAGACCAACTTTAAGTCCGTACATCCCGAAATGACCTTGGGTGAAATGTTGCATAAATCGGTCTCAAAATCCAATCGAAATATTTTTCCCGTTTTAGTGCAAAATAGAATGGTAGGAATTGTGCTTCTTGATGACATACGCGAATTTATGTTTGATACCAAGAAACATGATTGTACTTTCGTTAAGGATTACATGCATGCCGCGCCCGAATATATTTTTTACGACGCTGACAACATGAAACAGGTGATGCGAAAGTTCCAGGATAGTAGCGCATGGAATTTGCCGGTAATTAAAAATGAAGTGTATATAGGTTTTGTATCCAAATCCAAATTATTGACTGCTTATCGCAGAAAACTGATTGATTACACCCGTTGATATGAAGATGAAATACGTTATCTCGGCCATTGTTATTGCTTCATTTACCGCTATTCTCTACGGATTCAATCTTAAGAATGGTGATTCCAATCGTGGCCATAAATTCATTGGTTTTGGCACCCTGGGGCTTTTTTTGGTGGCCATGCCCCTATTTCTTTACAAGGAAAGTAAGGGCAAAAAGATGAAAGATTATATGTTAAATGAAGAAAACATTATGAAAATGAGGAATAAAGAGCGAAAAAACGCTGACAATCAATAATTTTTAACGGATTTAAAGGCAATTTAAAACCGCTCTAAGTTAAAAAGGTTACTTTCGCACTTTAACACATTTTTTTAATTAATGACTGGTACAGTAAAATTTTTCAATGAATCCAAAGGGTATGGGTTCATTACCAACGACGAAACGGGCAAAGACATTTTTGTTCATGTTACAGCACTCAACGGCCTACAGTTGAATGATGGAGACAAGGTAGAATATGTAGAAGAAGAAGGAAGAAAAGGTTTGGTAGCCGGACAGGTCCAAATCATCTGATAGATATATTGTATTCTTGATTACGCATTGACCTCGATAATACTATCGGGGTTTTTTATGGCCTTAATTCAAATTTCTTCTTTGGATAAAGAAGCGCTTCAACATATCGGCCGCCTCATTTTCCAGGATACCACTGATTACTTCCGTTTTTGGGTGAAGTGTCGTTCCCATGACCCCAAAACCGCGCTCTAAGTCCCTTGCTCCATAGACCAACTTTGAAATTTGGCTCCAGTATAAAGCTCCTGCACACATTTGACAGGGTTCCAAAGTCACGTAAAGCGTGCACCCATGAAGGTATTTGCCCCCTAAAAAGTTGGAAGCCGCCGTAATGGCCTGCATCTCGGCATGTGCCGTAACATCATTGAGTTTCTCGACCAGATTGTGCGCGCGTCCAATGATTCTGTTGTTGACCACCACCACTGCTCCTACTGGGACTTCCCCCGCTTCAAAGGCAGCTTCGGCCTCTTGAAGGGCACGTTTCATAAAATGGGTATCATCAAACGGGTTTTCCATGGCACAAACTATGGGCTCAAATCTACAAATCAATAGGTAATAACGATTCCATATTCGGTATTTTTACAGTTGTATGCCATCCTTGCTATCACAAATAAATGTCCCTAAGGACGTAAGAGCAATGCCATTGGAGAAGCTACCGGCCATTGCAAAAGAACTTAGGGAATTCATTATCAGTGTTGTGGCCACCAAAGAAGGGCATTTAGGTGCAAGCTTGGGTGTGGTAGAATTGACCATAGCCCTGCACTATGTATTTGACACCCCTAACGATAAATTGATTTGGGATGTAGGTCATCAAGCGTATGGGCATAAAATCTTAACTGGCCGAAAGGATTGCTTTGAGACCAACCGACAATTGGGAGGCATTAGCGGATTTCCAAAACGAAGTGAAAGTCCCTATGACGATTTTGGCACCGGTCACAGTTCCACCTCAATTTCGGCCATCCTGGGCATGGCCCTGGCTTCAAAAATCAAAGGAAATCCCAAAAGGGAACACGTCGCAGTGATCGGTGATGCCTCCATAGCCAGCGGAATGGCTTTTGAGGGATTGAACCACCTAGGGGTAACCGATGCCAACGTATTGATCGTTCTCAATGACAACGCCATCGGAATCGACCCCAGTGTAGGCGCACTTAAAAAGTACCTGACCAATGTAAAAAAAGGGGTTGCCAAAGACGAAAATATCTTCGAGTGTCTTAACCTCAACTATTCCGGTCCAATTGATGGGCATGATTTGCCCAAACTCATCGAAGTATTAAAACGGTTAAAGCAAATAAAAGGCCCACGCCTCTTGCATGTGATCACCACAAAGGGAAAAGGGCTAAGACAAGCCGAAGAGAATCAAGTCACCTATCACGCCCCTGGAAAATTTGATTCAAAGACTGGGGAGCGCATTTCAGCGGAACACCGGGAATTGCCCCCCAAGTTTCAGGATGTTTTTGGACATTCGTTGGTGGAATTGGCAACGAAAAACAAAAAGATTGTCGGTATCACCCCGGCCATGCCAACGGGCAGCTCCTTAAAGTTCATGATGGAACAGCTACCGGAGCGCGCCTTTGATGTGGGTATTGCGGAACAACATGCGGTCACCCTTGCCGCAGGGATGGCTGCCGAAGGACTGATTCCTTTCTGTAATATCTATTCCACCTTTTTACAACGGGCCTACGACCAAGTCATCCACGATGTGGCCCTTCAAAAGATCCCTGTGGTCTTCTGTTTGGATCGGGCAGGATTGGTAGGCCAGGATGGCCCTACGCATCACGGCGTTTTTGATTTGGCCTACCTTAGATGCATCCCCAATATGGTTGTTTTTTCCCCTTTGAATGCGATGGAATTGCGAAACATGATGTATACGGCCCAAAAAGGACTTGAGGAACCTTTGGCAATCCGATATCCTAGGGGCAGGGGCATAAACTTGGATTGGAGACAACCCTTTGAGCACATTGAAATAGGCAAAGCAAAGGAGCTAAAAAAAGGAGATACGGTCGCCTTTTTGACCTTGGGGCCAATTGGCAATGAAGTCACATTGCTAATAAAGGACCATCCCTCCCCTGCGCGGTTTGGACATTACGATATGCGCTTTGTTAAACCCTTGGACATCGCTCTTTTACATGATGTTTTTTCAAATTACCAACATATCATAACCTTGGAAGATGGTTCCAAGATAGGGGGATTGGGATCTGCCGTTGTGGAATTTGCCAATGAAAATAGGTATACCACCCCCATAAAGGTCTTTGGTATCCCAGATACGTTTATTGAACATGGTACTATCCCAGAATTGCATGATATTTGCGCCCTGAATCGCAACCATATTTTAGCATACCTTGAGCAGATTTGTTAGATTTTTTCTTCTAATCCCTCTTTTAGGGGTACAGCTAGGGTTTGGGCAACAAAAAGAAAGCGCCATTGATTCCTTGGCCGTTCAAAACGATTCCACCAAAATAGACACCATTGTTATCCGATGGCCTCAGACAAAATTAAAGCTTACCCCCTATGGTGTTCGAAGGATTGCCCCCAAAACGGGATTGAACAAAACCAAAGCCCTAACCAAAAAACGAAAAAAGTTTGTCCCTCCCACCTTTTGGATCAAGCAGAACAACCTAGGTCTAAATATCAATGAGGTGGCTTTTGTAAACTGGAACGCCGGTGGGGAAAATTCGGTATCGGCATTGGCTAATTTGTCATTTGTCAGAAATTATAAGTTTCGATACCTCACTTGGGAAAATGAACTTCGTTTTCGATATGGTGTCAACGCCCAGGAAGGAAGCTCATTGCGAAAAACGGAGGACCTGATTCGCCTTACCTCCACCTTTGGGTTCCGAAAAGATACCTTGAGCAATTGGTTTTATTCGGCCAAAGTTAAGTTCAACACCCAATTTTCAAATGGTTTTAATTATCCAGATCGGGAAACGCCCATTTCACGATTTATGGCACCTGGATATGTCTTTTTTGGAGCGGGAATTTCATACATCAAACCTGATAATTCGTTAAATATTTATATCTCGCCCACGGCATTGAAGGCGACTTTGGTCTTAGATCAGGAACTGGCGGATAAGGGTGCGTTTGGGGTTTCGCCCGGAAGAAATTCATTTGTCGAATTTGGATTTTTATTCACACAGGCCTGGAATACCAAAGTTCTTAAGAACGTAGAGATGAACCATCGCGTCAACATGTATACCGATTATATTAGAAGCTTTGGTAATGTGGATATCGATTGGGAGCTCAACTTTAATCTTAAGGTCAACGAATACATAAATGCTACTGTAGGCACGCATATTATTTATGATGATGACATTACGTTTGACCAGGTAGTCAATGATACGGGGGAGGTCATCGACCCCGGAATCCCTAGAATCCAGTTCAAGCAGATCTTGGGCATAGGCCTTGGTTATAATTTTTAAAACCGCCCTCCCACGATACGTTGATGCAATTGTACCGCTGCGCTATCTGACAAACCGGCCACAAAGCTACAGGTATTCAATAGTACTTGGTAGTGAGAACCTTTGGTACTTTGATAGGGCGTGGGAAGCGTTCTTAGGAGTAGTTTATGATAGGAACTTTCCCTTTTTTCTTTTTTGGCAATCAATGCCTCCGTAAACACCTGTAAAATATCGCCTATGACCGTGTAGCCGGCAAGCTCCTTCTCAACCACCTCTGGGGATTGGTAAATTTTTTCAACGCTGATTTTGATGATATCCTCAATCTGTGCTGCAAATTGACTCCTATCCAGCAAGGCCTGGGAAAAATGACCGCTAACGATGTCCTCCTCATTTTCAATAAAAATCCCCACAGCTTCCTGTATCAAGGTGTTGATGGCCAATGCGCGTAAGTAGCTCAGGCGATCCTTGGCATGGATCATCTGGTTATACTTTGAAGTGTTTATCCTATCCTTCACCAATTGAATGAGGTATTCCAAGGCAAAATCCTCAGAGATGAATCCCCTATTGATACCATCCTCAAAATCAATGATGGTATAGCAAATATCATCTGCCGCTTCAACCAGATACGTGAGTGGATGGCGATAAAAGCTCCTTCCGCCCTCCGTATGCTTCCCTTTTAGTCCCAGTTCATCGGCAATTTCGTAAAAGAGTTCCTTCCCTGACTGAAAAAACCCAAACTTCTTATCCGAAATATGGGGCGTTGGCTTTTTAGGAAGGGACTCCTTGGGATATTTCATAAAGGCGCCCAAGGTAGCATAGCTCAAACGAAGGCCACCGGGTACGCCTTCCCTGGATTCGGTCAACAACTTGAACCCATTTGCGTTCCCCTCAAAATCAACCAAATCTTGATATTCCTTTTCGTTTAAAAATGAGCGGTATTTTTTACCCTCTGCGGAGGAGAAAAAAACCCCAATGGCCTTTTCCCCGCTATGGCCAAATGGAGGGTTCCCAATGTCGTGCGCCAAAGACGCGGCAGCTACAATGGCGCCAAAATCATTAAAGTGATGACCGTGTTGCTTCCTCAATTGGGGGTGTTTGGCCAGCAACGCCCTTCCAGCAATACGCCCCAGACTCCGTCCTACCACGGAAACTTCAAGACTGTGGGTCAGACGGGTATGTACAAAGTCTTTGTTGATACCCATATGAATTGGAAGGGGAACCACTTGTGTCTTGTCCTGCAAGCTCCGAAAGGCTGATGAGAAGATGATGCGATCATAATCTACCTCAAACCCCAAACGGGTCTCATCCTGCGCCGAGCGCAGTCGTTTTCGTGTATCGCCAAACCGTTTTAATGATAATAGTTGCTCCCAGTACATCAAAAAAAAATTATCCCGCAAGATACAGTATTAGGTCAGTAACCCCGTGTAGGGAATACCGTGTATGCTGAATTAACCTGGGCATAACCATTCCTTAACGTAACTTTCTTTTATTTGCTTCTTTAAAATCGAATGATTAGAATTCTTTGCATATCAGCCCTAATTTTAAGTCAATTTGCAATAGGCCAGTCAACGGGCTCCATCTATGGAAGGATTACCGATAGCAATGCAGATGGCGAACCCTTGATTTTTGCTTCGGTAGGTCTTAAGGATACCCCTTTTACCGAGCAAACCAATTTTCATGGAAATTTTGAAATGACAGGGATTCCTTTGGGTTCGCATATCCTTCGGGTCAGCTATTTAGGCTATGAGCCCAAGGAGGTTGCTATAAACGTCACCCCTGGAAAGCTAACCCTGGTCGAAACCTCTTTACAGCTATTGGCAACAACGACCGAATCCTTGGTTTTGACCGAAGCATCGGCCCCACCGAGCATCACAGCCGATAAAGCGGCAAAACAATAAAGTTTCCTTTTTTCGAATAGAGGTGTGCCAAACCCCTAAGTTGATGTATTGCTGACGTTTGATAACTTTATTTTAACCTGACTAACAATTTATAAGATCATTTTTGCGTACTTTCAAAATTCAGTATGGGCGAGAACATCTACATTTTTATGGTTGTGGCGTTGGCCATTCTGGCCATCACCGATCTTGTGGTTGGGGTAAGTAATGATGCTGTCAATTTTTTGAATTCTGCCATAGGCTCCAAAGCCATCTCCTTTAGGACCATTATGATTGTAGCGAGTTTGGGTATTGCTTTTGGAGCAATTTCCTCCAGTGGCATGATGGAAGTGGCCCGAAAGGGCATCTTTAACCCCACGGAGTTCGTGTTTGCAGAAATCATGATCATTTTTATGGCGGTCATGATTACGGACATCCTCCTACTCGACTTTTTCAATACCCTTGGAATGCCGACTTCAACCACCGTTTCCATTGTTTTTGAGTTGTTGGGAGCTGCCGTAGCCGTTTCCTTGATAAAAATTATTGCCGTTGATGGCTCATTTTCAGATTTAAGCGGATACATTAACACGGAAAAAGCCACAGAGATTATTTTTGGCATCCTGCTATCCGTTTTTATTGCCTTTACCATTGGTGCTTTGGTACAATATGCTTCCAGGGTATTGATATCCTTTAAGTTTGAAGAAAAACCGAAATGGGTTGAAGCCCTGTTTGGTGGGGTCGCCATTACTGCCATCATTTACTTCATTTTAGTAAAGGGCTTGAAAAGCGCTGCCCTTTTTGATGAAGCGGTCATTGCTTTTGTTTATGAATCCACTGTGCTTTTTTTATTGGGAAATCTGGTAGTTTGGGCCTTCGTTTCCTGGGTTTTTGCCACTTTTCTCAAGTGGAATGTGTATCGAGTCATTATCATATTGGGAACGTTTGCATTGGCCATGGCCTTCGCGGGTAACGATCTGGTGAATTTTATTGGGGTTCCCATTGCAGCGCTCCAATCGTTTCAAGATTGGCAAGGTTCGGGTATTCCTGCTGCTGAGTTCAATATGAAAGGATTGACCGCTGCTGTGCAAACGCCTACATTACTGTTGTTGACCTCAGGCATCATCATGGTATTGACCCTGTGGTTTTCTTCCAAAGCAAAAAGCGTAGTTAAAACAAGTGTGGACTTGGCTCGGCAAGATGAAGGGGAGGAGCGTTTTCAGCCCAACTACCTTTCCAGGCAGATTGTAAAGTTCAGCGTCACTGCTTTTGAAAATGTATCCGCCATCATTCCCCCTTCTATAAGCAAACGCATTGATAAGCAGTTCGAAACACCCTATACCTATGTGCCTAAAAGCAAGGTGCAGGACATGCCTGCCTTTGATATGGTCAGGGCTGCCGTAAACTTAATGGTGGCCAGTGTACTGATTTCCATCGCTACCTCAATGAAACTGCCACTTTCCACCACCTACGTGACCTTTATGGTCACCATGGGTACCTCTTTGGCGGACCGTGCATGGGGAGCAGAGAGTGCCGTATATCGTGTTGCCGGAGTTTTAAATGTCATAGGGGGATGGTTTTTTACCGCTATTTCTGCCTTCACCGCTGCGGCCGTTATCGCTTACATTTTACACTTGGGTGGGATTGTTTCCGTCATCATTTTGCTCCTGGTCGCTGGTGCCCTGTTGTTGCGAAATTATATGGCCCACAACCGGAAAACCAAGGTCATCAAAGCAGAGGACAGTTTACGAAGGGCCGAGAGCAGCTCCATCCAAGGCGTCATCGAAGAGAGTGCCGACAATATCGGCAATATGATCAAACGCACCAGTAAAATCTATTCCGGGGCCATCAATGGTTTGGCACGCCACGATTTGGAAGCGCTAAAAAAGAACAATAAAGGGGTCACCAAAATATCACGGGAACTGGAAGATCTTCAGAACAACATCTTTTACTTTATTAAAAATTTAGACGACTCCAGTGTGGGGGGGGCCAGTAATTTCTACATCACTTTACTGGACAACCTCCAAGATTTGGACCAATCCCTGGAACTTATTTCCAAAACCGGATTCACCCACGTTAACAACAACCATAAAAAACTCAAGTACAATCAGATTAAAGAACTGAAAAACCTTGAGATTCATTTGGCCAAACTGTTTGACGATACGGTGGATATTTTCAAAAACAGATCCTTTGAACGTATAGGTTCCGTACTGTCCACCAAGAACGATTTTACCGACCTGGTGAATAAAAAGATAGAAAAGCAAGTGGCGCGTACCCGGACTGAAGAGTCCAGTCCAAAGAATACAAGACTCTATTTTACGCTCCTTACCGAGAGCCGTGATATGATCAAAGCCACGATGGACCTGTTGGAGCTGTACTATTTGGAGCATGACAGTTCCGTGGAACCCGCACGTATCGAAAACAAACCGGTGGTATGAAAGTTGTATCCTTTTTCTTTATTGTTTTCCTCTTGAACCAGCCACTTTTAGCACAGCAACTTACAGGACCGGAAGTATTGGATAAGGCCATTGCCTTTCATGACCCCAACGGTATCTGGCCTTCCTTTATCGGAACCCTACAGGTGACCATGGAGACCCCAAGTTCCTCGGAAAGACACAGTATCGTCCATATTGACATTCCCAATTCCAAATTTGGCCTGGAGGTGTCCAAGGATGGGGATTCCTATACCTACCGTTTGGAAAAGGAGGGTTGCGAGATTTCATTGAACGGGTCCACCACCATTTCCATGGAAGATAGGGAAAAGTTCCGTCTGAGCTGTGAGCGGGGTAAGATGTACCGCAATTATTATACCTACCTCTACGGGCTCCCTATGAAACTTAAGGATACCGGTACCCAAATCCATGACAAAGTGACCAAGGCCACCTTTAAAGGCAAAACGTACCTCAAAGTAAAAGCTACCTATGATGCCGAGGTGGGTGAGGATACCTGGTACTTTTATTTTGACCCTGAAACCTATGCTATGGAAGTCTATCAGTTCTTTCATGAAGAATCCAAAAATGATGGGGAGTACATTCTGCTCAGTGGAATGGAAGAAATAAATGGTATCAAAATGCCCAAGATCCGGAAGTGGTACTATAATAAGGATGATACATATCTTGGAACAGATAATCTGAATTAATCATACTTTTTTAAATCCGGTCTGAGAATCTATTTGACATGGTTCGGTTCCAATTACAGCATTCTCATGGTATTAGGCGCTCCTTTCTTAATTTTTAAATATTTTCCCTCCAGAACTTACAAGCCAATTGTAAAACTGCTTGGAACAAAAGCCAGCAATCAGACTTAGGAAAGCGAGTGTCAGAGGTTCGATTTCTCCGCTATTACCTACTAGTATATTAGGAATTATTCTGGATATAGCTAACATTATTATACCCGTCATTAAACCCAAAATAGGTGAAAAGAAGACCTCTACATCCTTGCTTCGAAGTTCTAATCCATCAATTGATAGATTCTTGGTCACTCGAGAAATAACACCTAATATTCCAAAAGACATTGCGGTAAAAAGATAGATCATGTTTTTTGGCAATGATTTGAAAATAAAACCAAAGTACTTCTTTGACTTCTTTTCATCCATATAGATTCTAGCTAGCTCTTCAGTTTTAAAATCTATTTGGTCTACAATTGCACTTTTTTCTTCTGACATTTTCAAATTTGCACTGATTTTGGCCTCAGCCTTCCTTTTTTCGATGTCTAACGCAACATAACCTCCAATTCCCACATATAGCCCCAAAATGAGCCATAGAAGATAAAGTATAACCTTCGCAATCATAATTAATTAAAACCTTTACAACCTTTTGCTCTTCTTAAATTAGCCAAATCCTCTACCGTCCCACAATGTTTTTCATTGTGATTCGAACAACAATAAACTTCATCAATTCTGGGCATAACAACATCCTCGATTATATGAATTACCCCATTGGAGGCCATAACATCGGTTTTCGCGATTTTGCTATAGTTTCCATTGGCATCCTTTAAAAAAATTCCTCCATTTTTGCTTACGGCTGTTAATGTGCCACCTTGCAGGGTGGTTAATTCCGCTTTACCATTGCCATTCTTTAGCGCTGCCGCCACATCAGAGGCAGCCAATTTTCCAGAAACCACGTGATAGGTTAAAACAGCCGAAAGTTTTTCCTTGTTTGCGGGTTCTAGTAGAGAATTCAATGTTTTCGAATCTATATTGGCAAATCCATTGTTCAGTGGTGCAAAGACGGTAAAAGGGCCATCCCCTTTAAGAGCACTTACTAAATCCGCCGCTTTAAGAGCCGTCACCAAGGTTGAAAAATCCTCTACCGATACGGCAATATCCACAATATCGCTACTTTTTTGCGCCTTTGTTGAATGAACAATGACCAGAAGAAGAATAGAAAGAATCAATACTGTTTTTCTCATTTTATGAAAATTAATTCATCAAACATCAATGGTAATCAGTACTACCTCAAATTGAATTCATGAGGACTTTCAAGATAGAAATTGACGATGAAAAACCATTACACAAAAACCTTGGATTGTTTAGGGTTTTTATGCTATTTCACAACCCAATTCCCTTAGATTAGATTCCATATAAAAGAACAAGTTGATGATGTTGAAAAGAGGGGGTCCGGGGGAGACTCATAACTCCCTGTTTTGTGGATAACTTTGGTTTTTTAATAAAAGGGAACGGGGTGAACTCAGCCCAAATCCGGGTTAACGGCCCAAGGTAAGTATTAGTCCCCTTTCCCTTCCAATTCCGGTTACAAGGACCAAATAGAATTTTAGGAATTACCTGTTAAGGGTTTTAGTCAACGTAACCATTTAAAACAAGATAAATTTATGAAAATCAAAGAGACCATCGGCATCGATGTGAGCAAGGCGACCCTTGATGCCCACATCCATTCCAACAAGTACAAGGGCACTTTCGAGAACTCAAAAAAAGGTTTTGCCATGCTCGTCAAATGGGCATACGCCAACAGTGCCCTGCCCAGGGAGAACATCCTGTTCGCATTTGAGCATACGGGGCTCTATTCGGAAAGACTGATGGAACATCTTTCCAAGGAACAGGTTCCCCATACCGTTGTACCGGGACTTGAGATCAAGAGGTCACTGGGCATAGTCAGGGGAAAGGAAGATAGGATAGATGCGGCCAAGATTGCACTCTATGCATTTAGATTAAGGGATGAGATCAAATTGTCCAAGGTTCCCTCGAAACAGCTAAGGGCACTGAAGAAGCTGCTCTCCCTCCGGGAAAGGCTCATCAAACAAAGGGCGGGTTACAAGGCAAGCCTCAAGGAACAGAAGAAAGTACTGGCACAAAAAGACTTCGGGCTATTGTTCAAGGTCCAGAAGAAAATGATCACCGAGCTTACCAAACAGATAGGGGCCATTGATGCGGAAATGGAATCCATCGTAAAGGCCGATATGGAACTTGACCACATCTTCAAATTGTTGTTGACAATCAGGTGCATCGGGAACCAGGCGGCCATGCTCCTCTTGGTCCATACCGAGGGCTTCACCAAGTTCGACAACGCCAGGCAGTTCGCCGCATATTGCGGGATAGCCCCATATCCGCACCAATCAGGCACAAGTATCAGGGGAAGGTCGAGGGTAAGTCCAATGGCCAACAAGAGCATCAAGAGCCTGCTCAACATGTGCGCCATGTCGTCGATTCTGTACAATACGGAAATCAAAAAATATTACGCCCAAAGGGTCGCGGCGGGCAAGAACAAGATGAGCACCATCAACATCATACGCAATAAGCTCGTCTCAAGGGCCTTCGCGGTAGTGAATCGGGGCACACCGTACGTCAACGTATACAGACATGCCTCCTAACACATTATTTTTCCTTCAGAACGCCCCCCACAAAAAGACGGGGCGGGTTGAACGGGAAAATAATGACAAAAAAGTTCAAATTTAATTTGGTAAGTCCATAGAATACTTAC
>JBCDBE010000030.1:0-32498 GCA_039184365.1 Bacteroidota bacterium
ACCGTTTCCAATTTGGGTATGTTCGGTATTTTGGAGTTCACTTCCATCATCAATCAGCCCAATTCGGCGATTTTATCAGTGGGCGCCATTGTGGATAAGCCCGTGGTCAAAAATGGGGCAATTGTTCCAGGAAGTACAATGAAAGTGACCCTGGCCTGCGATCACAGAACAGTTGATGGAGCTACTGGCGCACAGTTTTTACAAACCTTGCGCGCTTATTTGGAAAACCCTGTGACCATGTTGGCATAAGGCGTATTAAAGTATAATAATATAGGAAGGCATCCGTCATTGGCGGATGCTTTTTTATCTTTAACAAGGGTTGAAAATGTTCACTAAAATGAAAAATCTTTTTTTCTATGGTTATTTGCTGCTTTTTTTGGCCTGTGGTCCGACTAAAATAATAGAAGCCGATTCCGAGTCCCTACCTCCCTCTGGACCTGAAGGCTTAAAGGCTGAAATCCCGAAAACAGCTGGATTTACCTCCGTTCAGAAAGTGGAGGCCCTTATGAATTATTTGGCTTCTGATGAACTAAAGGGGAGGGATACCGGTTCTGAGGGTATTGAGCTTGCGGCCCAATACATTGAAAATCATTTTGTGGAAAACGGTATCCCACCCTACTACAAAACCTATCGCGATACACTCTCTAATTATAGAAAACCAGCCTACAATATAGTAGGTATGGTTGAGGGCAATGACCCTATGTTAAAGAAGGAATTTATAGTTATTGGCGCGCATTACGACCATATTGGTACTATAAAGCCCGAAAATGGGGATTATATTGCCAATGGCGCTAATGACAATGCATCCGGTACTACTGCGGTACTGGAACTGGCCCGATATTTTGGAGTTGGAAAATCCAATAAACGGAGCTTAATTTTTGCCCTTTTCAGTGCAGAAGAGAGGGGGTTATTAGGTTCCAAACATATGGCGAGAAATATGAAGGAAGCCAACTTGAACCTCTACGTCATGCTCAATTTTGAAATGCTGGGTGTGTCCTTACGATCCAAAAAGTATGAACTTTATATCACAGGCTATCATAAATCCAACCTTGCTGAAATAAGTAATAAATATGCCGGTGGGAATTTGATTGGTTATTTGCCAACGGCAAAGAACTATGGGCTGTTCCAACGATCGGACAATTACGATTTCTACAAGGAATTTGGAGTCCCTTCGCATACGTATTGCACCTTTGATTTTACCAATTTTGCGTTTTATCACAGAGTGGACGATGAAGTCGCAGAGATGGACTTTGAACATATGTCCCGCGTGATAAATGAAATGATTCCGGTGGTAGAGGGAATTGCCAATGCTTCCACACAGGAGATAAAGATAAATTAAGGTTATGCTGGACCCGTTTCAGCTTAGACTTTGAACACCATTCAAGGTAACGAAGAAAAGTATGTCAAAAAACATCATCATTACAGGAACCAGTCGGGGTATTGGTTTTGAACTTGCTCAAATCTTGGCAGATGAAGGGCATAGGGTATTGGCCCTATCGAGAAATCCACGACCCATTTTGGAGGTCAACCACGCCAATATCGCTACCTTTTCTTGCGACCTATCCCAGCGGGAAGATTATGGAAAAGTGGAGGAATTCATCGCGGAATGGAACCAAGTGGATGTTTTGATCAACAATGCTGGGACCCTATTGAACAAACCCTTCCTAGAGACCACCACAGAGGATTTTGAGGCAATTTACAAGGTCAATGTGTATGCCGTAGCTGAATTGACCCGATTGGTGCTACCCAAAATGCCCAAAGCGGGTCATGTGGTGACCATTAGCTCCATTGGGGGTATTCAAGGAAGCATCAAATTTCCTGGCCTTTCTGCCTATAGTTCCAGTAAGGGAGCCGTGATTACACTGACCGAACTTTGGGCCGAAGAATTCAAAGAAACGGGTCCTTCCTTCAATGTGTTGGCCATAGGAGCTGTCCAGACCGAAATGTTGGCCGAAGCGTTTCCGGACTACCAGGCTCCGTTGACGGCATTACAAATGGCGGAGTATATCAAAGATTTTGCGTTGACCGGCAACCAGTTTTATAATGGAAAGGTATTGCAGGTTAGCAGCAGCACACCTTAGCAAGGCTAAAAGAAGAAATCATATAGGTGTAGGCCTCATAAGCTATGGCAAGAAAAGCACGAAACAAATTTGTAAAGCGGGGACAAATCCTGGACATCCAGATAGCGGATTATGCGTTTGGAGGGAAAGGTATTGGAAAACTACGGAATGAAGCGGGGGAATTTGTTGTATTTGTGGCTAACACCTTACCAGGGCAATTTGTAAAAGCCCAAGTGAAAAAATCGAGTAGGAACTACGCAGAATGCAAGCTTTTGCGGGTCATAACGGCTTCTGAGGATGAGACGAAGGTACCCTTTCAGGAAATTCCCGGGGCACCCTACATTAAATTACCCATCGAAAAACAGTACGCTTACAAAAAGAAGAGTACGCTGGAGTTGTTCCGGCGTATTGGAAAGGTAACGGATATTGAGGATACTTTTGATGAGTTCATCCCCTCCCCAAGTACCTTCCACTATCGCAATAAAATGGAATACGGTTTCTCTGCCATTGGTTATGATTCGGAACGTAAAACCGATGTGGATGAATTTACCTTAGGATTCAAGAAAAGGGGAACCTGGTGGTGCGCGGAGAATCTGGATGGTGACTCCGGGTTGTTTGATAAGCAGGTGGAGGAGCGGTTAAAGGACATCAGGGCATACTGTGAAAAAACAGGCTTACCACCCTGGCATGCACCCCGAAAAGAAGGATTCTTCCGGTACTTTGTGGTACGCAAGTCCTATACCACGGACCAGTTGTTGTTCAATCTAGTAACCACTTCCCATGGATTGCAGCAGTTTGATTTACAGCAATTTGCTGATTTTTTAGTGGCACTTTTTGGAAAACGTGTGGCCGGGCTTTTGCATACCATCAATGACGAAATCGGTGATCGGGTCCTGGTAACCACCGGTGCTATCCAATTGGTCTACGGAGAAGATAAAATTGTGGAAGAACTGCTGGGACTGCAGTTTGAAATTAGTATGAAAAGCTTTTTTCAGACCAACCCAAAGTCTGCTGAAAAGCTCTATGAAAAAGTGGTGGAATATGCTCTGGAGCGAAAAGAAGCCATTGACCATACGGTGGTTTTGGATTTGTTCTGCGGTACGGGAACCATTGGGCAGATCGTGGCTTCCAGGAGTACCAACGCAGAAATTATTGGGGTGGATATTGTGGCCTCCGCCATTGCCGATGCCAAGGAGAACGCCCAGAGGAATGGCGTGGTAGGCGTTCGATTTTTTACGGCGGATGTAGGTCAATTTTTAAGGGAGCATCCGCAATACCATGGAAGGATACGGACCATCATTTTGGACCCCTCGCGTGCGGGTGTGGCCCCAAAAACCTTACGAAAGATCATAGCATTGGATGCGGAGCGCTTGGTGTATGTGTCCTGTAATCCAGCGACACAGGCCAGGGATATGGAACAACTGGCCTTGGCAGGCTATACCATCAAAAAATGGAGTTTGGTGGACCAGTTTCCCCATACGGCTCATATAGAAACGGTGGTGTTGTTTGAGAAAAAGCTTTAGGGTCATTTTTGTAAGGGAGGTCAATATGTTTAAAGCGTTTCTATGTCAATATTAAATGCATTTTGTAATGGAAAGATAATATCTTGCGTGGCGCACTATCCGTTCAATTTGCAGTGATATAGGCCTTATTGATTTTGTCCAGTTTTGGAAAGTGTTTTGAAAAGGCTTCCATATTGGTATACATTAACTCAATACTATCCATAGATTGCCTCCCATATCCAGAATATAGCTTATCCAAAATGTCCAATCCATTCGTTATTTTACCAAATGTTGGAAAACCACGTACACCATCATAGTAAAGCGTATCCAATCTATTATTGTCGACTAGGTTAATATATAAATCTGTGCCCCTAGATTCTTTTCCGCTCCTACCAAAACTTATTGTCCCTCTGTAATTACCCTGAATTACAGGTTCATCAGGAACTTTAATGTTATCCCAAGCATTATAAACCACAGTGTCGTAAGAGCCAAATTGGGCCACAAACTCTGGAATTGTCCTATAGAAATAATTATCAGTGAAATAAGAATGTTTTGTTAATTGATAAAACCTATCAACAGCCTTAGGCGACAGCTTTCTTTCAACCTCAATTTCGATATTGCCCTTGGTGGTTTCAAAAACTACCGTGAAACTCTCAGGAGCCAACTCTGTGGTCCACCTAGATTTAAATTTATTGGTCGAACATCCAGATACTAGAAAAAAGATGATTGAAAAAAGTACACCGTGGATTGAAAGTTTCATTCTTTTCATAGAGTTAATTCGAAATAGGTCGTGTTAAAAGATTTAAAGAGACCCTTCTCCATCCTTATTTTTATAGTCCAGTCTTTAAGTTGTTCAATCTTCAATTGAATTTTTTCATCCTTTTTGGCGTAAAAAATTGAAATCTCGTTATCCCCCACTTTTACCTTTTCCAAGGAAGCTTCATCCCAAGCATCTGGCATTTGGGGCGTAATTGTAATTTCCTTTTCTGCCGCGTTCGGCTGTATGCCAAAAAATTGGTGCACAATGGGGTAGGCAAAGCTATAGATGTTCCATGCCTGTACCATCATCCCAAAATCTGGAGATACCTCATACATGCTCCCAGGCAGGGCATAACTAAAGGAGCGGGTCATCCGCTCCAGATAGTCCAAAGCTTCGTTGGGCCGTCCATAGTTGTTTTCCGCCCGTGCCTGCACTCCCGTGGGCAAGGTCATGACCGCCCCCGTGTAGGTAAAGATGGGTGGGGCTTTGTACGCACCGTCATTGGAACCTGCAGAGGCGTCACGGTCAATGCCCGTGACGAACATCCCAAAGGGATTGACATAATCCTTGGCCGTTTCCAGGGCCTTAATCGCCTTCGTGCTATCTGCAATGCCTACTTCCATGGGCGTGTTGACCACCCAATTGTGGTGCATCACAAAAGGTCTTGGTTTGGAAGAAGGGTTGTTCTTGATAAAGCGTCGTGTGGCTTCCAGTTCCTCAATGGCCCAAGGCTTATCCAAGGTATCCGCACGGACAATGGCATCTTCAATTAAATGTAGGGCCTGTTTGTCGGTCCCTATGAAATCCGCATAGGAATTAAAATCCTCCGACCAGAATTCCGTATTGATTTTTTCCTTTAAGTTGGCTGCGATGGTCTCATAGGCATTCGCCAGGGAAGAATCACCCAATACATCCGCTATTTTGGCGGCATCCACAAAGCCCTTTTGGGAATAGGCGGCCACATCGATCATTTCACTGTCCAAACCATGGATTTCCATCATCCCAAAGCCTTCGGGAAATCCATTGCCGTCGGCATCATTTTCCTTCAAAAGCCACGGCAACCCCTTTTTGATGGTGGGGAAGTAGCGTTTTAGAAAATCCTTATTCCCGTTCCATTGATAGATGTGCCAAATCAAGGAGGCATATTGTGGCGTTTCGTTGATGTTCCCCGCATTGAAAACGGCCCCGTTGGTCGACATTTCATGGATGATTTTTCCATTCCCATTGACCGCATTGGATACACTATCCAGCAATTGTATGGTATTGTACACCACATCGTCTTGGCCAACGGCCATATAGCCCATTAGGGCATATTCACTGTCCACCCCAAAATACCAGGGGTAATCTGGGATGCCCGCGCCTATCCCGGTCCCAATTTCGGGCACGGTTCGCACCAGCCAATCACAGTTGTATTTTAACCATTCAAAGGTCTCTTGCATTTTCTTATCGGGGATGGTCAATTTGGTTTGTTCGGCCAAGGCCCGGTATCGCTCCTTTTTGCTTTCAAATAGCGCGGGCCATTCCATTTTTATCTTTTTGTAGGTGTCGATGGTTCCGTGTTCTGAAGTATAGGAACCCGATATGATAAAATTGATGATTTCAGTAGAATTGGGTTCTAGTTCAAAGGGATATTCAAGGGCATTTGAAGCCCCCATGCCCTTAAATGGGCTTTTGACTTCCAATGTACTAGTAGGTTTTATTGAAGACCCAAAGCAAACGAACCATGGGTTATTGGCATCTTTCACCATCCAACCATTAATATTTTCATTGAATTCGGCCTTATCCTGTGCGTCCACCATGTCAGTGCGCTCGCCGAGCCAGGTCGGCCTTAAATCCACATGACCGGTAAAATCTATAAAAAAACGTTGCTTTTCGCTACCGGTATTCTCAATCTCCAACTGTACAAAAACACCTTCCGTATTGTCGGGAACAAACTGCCATCGTTTCACTTCCAATTGTTTTTCTGGTACGGAATATTGATGGACATTGGCCATCGGGTAGTTGGTGAACTTTTCTGCCTTATCCAAAGGGAAGGAAAGATCATCCCAATTCAAGGTAATGTCAAAACCATCCATCAGTTTTATGGGATGGTTCCAAATACCTCCCATTTCCCCTTTGATGTGCCATCCCAGTTCGGGGAAGGAACCATCTTGATGCCCTACCATATACAACCGATTTCCGGCCGTCACGTAGGGTGAGTGCACATATTCCCCTTTCCCTTCAATTTTTGGGCTATCCAAAACCAAACCGCTGATGGCGGGTGACTTCTGGGTGGAAGTACAGGAAATTAATAGGGCAGCTACGAAAATTAAAAGGGTGAAATGGGATTTCATACGGCTAAATTTTCTTAAAAATAGGGAGAAAGTACTTTTTCTATACTCAAATTTATAATCAGCGTGTAACTTCGTAAAAAATAATTCCAAGTTGGGGAATTTCACATTGCAAAAATACCTTCCCGAGCGTGCCGTATCGTACTGCTTAAATCTTATCAGGGAACATCGCGTTCACCTGAAAATCGTGAACCATAGGGTCACACGGCATGGGGATTATAGAAGGCTTGCCAATGGTCAACATCAAATAACGGTTAATGTGACGCTTAACAAATACCGATTTTTAATCACTTTGGTGCACGAGATTGCCCATTTGGTGGCTTTTGAGCGTTTTGGACGACGTATAAAACCCCATGGTAAAGAATGGAAACGTACTTTTCAAGAGCTAATGGTCCCCTTGATAAGACCAGAAATTTTTCCCAATCGGCTACTGCCATTGATTGCAAGACATTTTAAAAATCCCAAGGCAAGCAGTAGTACGGATGCAAATTTATCCATAGCGCTCAAAGCCTATGACGAATTACAACATACCGAAAAATCGTACGTTTTTGAACTGCCCTTTGGCAGCGTTTTTCGCATTTACAATGGGAAGCTATTTAAAAAAGGGAACAAACGTATAAAACGCTATGAATGTCTTGAAATGGGAACGGGACGCATGTATTTGTTTCAACCTAATGCGGAAGTGGAATGGATAACCGACTAAAAAAGAAATCATGAACAAGAATTACTACGCCGTATTGATGGCTGGGGGTGTGGGATCACGATTTTGGCCCGTAAGTACCACCGATAATCCCAAACAGTTCCATGATATGTTGGGAACTGGAAAAACCTTGATTCAAAAGACATTTGATCGCTTGAATCGATTTATCCCCACCGAAAACATTTTAATACTTACCAATGAGCGCTACAATGGTCTAGTGTTGGAACAGTTACCACAATTGACCCAAGACCAAGTGGTCTTGGAGCCTGCCATGCGAAATACGGCGCCCTGCATTCTGTATGCTGCATTGAAGATTCAAAAAATGAACCCCAATGGGGTAATGATCGTGGCTCCCAGTGATCATTGGATTGAAGATGAAGAGGCCTTTTCCAATGATGTCCAAACCTGTTTTAAAAAGTGCGGGGAAGAAAATGTGCTCTGCACTTTAGGGATTCAGCCGACATATCCAAATACCGGTTTCGGTTATATTGAGTTTGAAAAAGCTGATACCAGCCTGCTCAAAAAAGTGGCCCAATTTCGAGAGAAGCCCAATCTAGAAAAGGCAAAAGCGTTTTTGGCCCAAGGAAATTTCCTATGGAACGCTGGGATTTTTATGTGGAGCGTGGAGACCATCATCAATTCATTTAAGACGTATCAACCAAGTCAGTACCAACTTTTTCAAGAGGGGATGTCTTATTACAATACTGCGGATGAGCGCGAATTCATCAAGGAGAACTATCCCAAAGCGGACAACATATCAATAGATTATGCTATATTGGAACGGTCTAAAGCTATTTATACGCTGCCCGCAACCTTTGATTGGAATGATTTGGGCACTTGGGGGGCCCTTTATGAAAAATTGCAAAAGGACGCTAACGATAATGCCGTTGTCAATGCAGGGACCTTGTTGGTGGATGCCAAAGGAAATATGATTCGTTCCCTCAAAAACAAAGTGGTGGTGGTCGATGGCTTGGAAGATTACATTGTAGTTGATAAGGAAGATGTGCTGCTGATTTACCCAAAATCCAAACAACAGGATATCAAAAAAGTTCGTAACGAAGTTAGTGAGACCTTTGGCGACCAATACGCCTAATACATGAACCACAATTTATTCAAAGAGGAGGAAAATCCTTCGGAAGCCAATTCTGAGGAGGTAAAAAGGGATTTTAAGGGGCTTTTGGGAAGTATCCGAAAGTTCACGATGGAATTACTTGAAATTCGAAGTAATACCGATCCCACGGCTACTAAGGAATCCATTATTGTGGACATTCCTTTTAAAGGCCACACCTCTTGGATTCTTATTTGCTCCATATTTATTGCATCCGTTGGTCTAAACGCCAATTCCACAGCGGTAGTGATTGGGGCCATGTTGATTTCTCCCCTTATGGGACCTATTTTGGGCATGGGGATGTCATTGGCCATCAATGATGTGGATTTATTAAGACGCTCTTTAAAGAATTTTGTGGTCATGGTAGTACTCAGCGTACTTACCGCCTATTTGTTTTTCGCCTTTTTTCCACTTAGGGACGAATCTTCAGAGCTTTTGGCTCGTACAAAACCTGATATTCGCGATGTGCTGATTGCCTTTTTTGGGGGATTGGCTTTGGTGATTGCCCGTGCGAAAAAAGGGACCATAGCCAGTGTTATCTTCGGAGTGGCGATAGCCACAGCGTTGATGCCCCCGCTTTGTACCGTTGGTTTTGGTTTGGCCATAGGCAAGCCTACCTATGCCCTGGGAGCCATGTATTTGTTTATTATCAACACGATATTTATTGGTTTGGCCACTTTTTTGGTCATTAAGTATTTGCGGTTTCCCATGGTGCGCTATGCAAATTCCAGACGGCGCCGTTTTATTGCAAGGGTGGCCTCTGTTGTGGGCTTGGCGGTAATGCTCCCTGCTGGATATACCTTTTACAATGCGTTGCAGGAGAGTCGGTTTTCTGCAGATGCCCAGCGGTTTGTGAATACCGAGTTGGAGACCTTGCCCAATGCTTCCTACTTGAAGCGAAATGTCAATGTGGAGTACAACCGTGAGGAAGAAAGTAGAATCGAGCTTTTTTCATTTGGGGAATATCAAATTGCGGAAACAACGCTTGGCATGTTGAATTCTAGATTGAAAGACTACTCCGGATTAAAAAATACGGTGGTTACGGTGAATCAATCCAAGAACAGTAGTCTTGATGAACTGAAGTATATGCAGGCGGTTAGGGAACGGGATTCGTTGGATTTATTGAGCCGTACGGAGCAAATTGCCTTCTTACAAAACAAGGTCAGGGAGCTGACCGCCTTGGAACGCATGAAAATTCCTTTTCAAGAAGTGGTCCAAGAGGCTAAAATCAATTATGAAAACTTAACGGAAATGGGCTTTGCCTATCAGATTCGGACTGATTTTAATAAAATTGATACGGTTCCACTTTTTGAAGTAAAGTGGAATGATGGTATTTCCCAATCCCAAAGGGATACTAACCAAACTAAGCTTACCAACTGGCTTAGAACCAGATTGCAGGATTCTACCTTGGTCATTAAATCTGTGAATTGACGCTTTTACTTCTTAAACAAAAGACCCGATCCCGGAATATCTTGAGTGGAATTCCACGCCGGAAACCAAAAGTGCGATGTTGCATTTTCATCATCAGAATCATAATCATAGTACCCCAGCCCAAATCGAAGGTTGGACCAATCCTGACCTCCCATTTTTTTAATGTATTCCAAGGGGAAGGCAATTTCCAGGGTCGCGCCATTTTCCTTTCTTAATACTTCGGTCTTTATTTGTAAGGGGAGCCTGTTTTCCCCGTATACTGGATTTTCCTTTTTAAACGTTCTCAAATAGGAAATCCAATCCCTTCCACGCCCTTCGCCACCATTGAAGGAACTTTGGTTTTTGGGTCGTGCATCCAATCCTAAAATGATGGCATCCTGATTCCAGTAAGATCCTTCTTCTTTGACGAAGAAATCATTGTCTTTGATATCGACGGCCACATAGAAATTGGATTCATCATATGCCGTTGTAAATTTGATGGAACAATCGTCTTCGCCGTCGAAATCAAATGGGGTTCGATCCATAGCATCAATACTATTCCAACTCGCATCTTTCCATTCTTTAAGGTTGCCATCCAGTTTGATCTTGGACACCTTTGAAATGAGATGCTTTCGAAACGGCCTAAAGTTTAATACCGAGGAAAAACTGACATCAGGAGCATTGTTCATTTCATAGGTGATTTCCGCATTGATTTTCAGGGTTGTAAAGTCTTTAAGAGCTATATTGTCCACATTCTTTAAGTTCAGATTGAAGGTAAGCACGTCATTTGGCTCTACGGTGAAAGCCGTTTTTTCCAGTTGATAATACAATTCCTTATTTACCGTTCCGGTCAATTTCACATGCATTTTGCCATCGCTATCATTGGTTGCCTTTACCAAGGCTGTCATGGTTTCTGGATGGGTGGGTTCCAAATAAAGGGGTTCCATTCGCACGGGAAAGGGTCGGTTTCGCACCAGATTGACCAGGTCTTCCGTTACCACATTTTCGTCCCAGATTCCATCCAAAAAAAGATTGGCCAAAATGGGCCCCTCTTCCGTCATGGTGACCCAGACCACATGGTCAAATTCCCCATATGCCTTTCCTCGAAGAGGACTTCCGCCACCAGTTGTTGCCAGGGCAATGTACTTACCGTTGTTTCGCGCTGTCTTCCAATACCTATGATAATGACCCGCAAACACATTATGTTTTCTTCCTTCCAATAATTTTTCAACATCCTTCCATCGTTTGGTATCTTCCTGTACCCAAAGGGGCTGGTGAATGAATATCATGGTCCACTTTACTTCAGCATTTTCTTCTAAGGTCTTTTTAATGTAGTTGTATTGGGCATCATCAATGGTTCCCCTTCCTGCTCCGCGAAGATTGTCCTCCGAATTGAGGCATAGGAAGAGTACGTCATTGTAAACAAAGTGGTAGTACGAAACCCCAAAAAGTTCCTTCCACTTGTCTTCCAATACTTTGTTGGTCATATCATGGTTGCCTGGTACATAAAAGAAAGGGGCTTCCAACAAATCAATAAAACCCATAAATTCTTTCCACTCTGCATTGATTTGAACGGTGTCTTTGGTATACCCTTCAATGAGGTCACCAACACTCATCACAAATTCAGGTTGCAGAAGGTTCAATTTTTGTATCCCGATGGGAAAAACGCCAGGACGTCTTCCACCAGTGCGGTCGGTGACAATGGCAAATTGAAACTGGTTATCGGCAGTGTTCCAATCTATATGGTTCCAAGGTTTTTGATCTGTTGGAATATCAATATAAATGGTGGGTTGGTCCTGGGCTATTGCAGCCGTAGATGATAAAACTATAAGACAAAAGGATAAAAATCGCATGGCAGGAAAATTATGATGTAAGAATAACCATAAAAAATAAAGTAAATCGTGTTTTTTATTTAAGCTATCGTTAAGGAAGGAACACGGACTTCCCATTATTTGTATAACACCTCTCTATTGGACTTGGCAATATCAATAAAAAGTTGCGCCATTTTTTGACATACGTAATCAAAGAACGATTTCCCCTTTTCAGTAGTAGCTCCCCTAGGATTGCCCACTCCTGTATCTTCAGTGATTTTTGACCATGGCCTTTCCGTCCATGTCCACCCCTCTCCGAAAGCTTTGATTATATTTTTCCGTTCTTTCCCATCGCCCCATTCCTTCCGTGGGAGTACCAACTTTGGTGCTAAGTACAACAGCATACTGGTTTCCATTTCGCCGGCATGGTCCCCGGGGTTTTCAAAGATACCCGAAGCATCGCCCAATTTAAACCAGTGGCTAACGCACAGGAACATTTCTGGAAATTCAAGGCCAAGTTCCCTGATAATCGCCTTCCAATTGTTACCACCATGACTATTTAGCAGCATGAATTTTTTAATACCCTGGCGGTTCAGAACGGTCAAAATATCCCTTAAAATGGCCAATTGGGTACTCGGGTTAAGATTGATATCCAAATAAATATCCTTTTGGCCTGTATTTACGCCGAAGGGTATCGTTGGCAAGATGATAATCTTAGCTCCCTTTTCCCATGCCAGTCGACCGGCTTCTTCAGCGATGGAACTTCCTTCGATGGTGTCCGTTGCATATGGCAAATGATAGTTGTGAGCTTCCGTCGCTCCCCATGGGAGTATGGCTAATTCAATACTTTCACCCTTAAGGTGCTTCCAGTTGGTATCTGCCAATACGTAAGGTCGTATCATGGTATGGTACTAATTGCGTTCCTCAATATACATCTGCCTAACTTTCTTAAAAAGTTCCGAGGAATAGACAAAGTTGGTGACCGATTCATTATCGGTTTTAAAGATTTCTTTATTAGTGCCTTCCCACTCCTTAAACCCATTTTTTAAAAAGACAATTTTTTCACCGATTTGCATCACGGAGTTCATATCATGGGTGTTGATGACCGTAGTAATGTTAAATTCTCTGGTGATTTCCTGAATGAGGTTATCAATAAGGATTGCCGTTTTTGGATCTAGGCCGGAATTGGGTTCATCGCAAAAAAGATAAGTTGGATTCATGACTATGGCCCTTGCAATGGCCACCCTTTTTTTCATTCCGCCAGAAATTTCAGAAGGATATTTTTTATGGGCATCGACCAGATTTACCCGTTGTAAAACCACATCCACACGTTCTTGCATTTCTTCCTTTTCCTTTTTGGTGAACATTTCCAATGGGAAACGAACATTTTCCTCAACGGTCATGGAATCAAATAATGCACTTCCCTGGAATACCATACCCATATCTTGACGTAGATCCCGTTGTTGCGCACTGGTCAAATCCGCATAGTTTTTTCCGCTGTAACAAATATTTCCTTCCTCAGGAGTAAAAAGTCCCAACATGCACTTAAGGAATACCGTTTTTCCAGAGCCACTTTGCCCAATGATCAAGTTGGTTTTCCCTTGCTCAAAAGTAGTAGAGATACCCTTTAAAACGGGGGTGTCACCAAAGGACTTATATATGTTTTCCACCGCTATCATTAACCAAGTAGTAATTGAGTGAGCACATAGTTTAAGATAATGATGACCACACTGGTCCACACGAAAGAGGTAGTGGCGGCTTTCCCTACTTCCAAAGCTCCACCCCGCATGTAATACCCGTAATAGGAAGGAATTGTAGCAATCACGAAGGCGAATACCAGTGTTTTGATAAAGGCATAGGTAACATGAAAAGCATTGAAATCGAGTTGTAGGCCTTTGATAAATTCACCACTGGGCGCATAGCCACCAAAAACTGCTGCTATCCATCCACCAAGGACCCCTATGTACATGGCTATAGCAACAGCAAATGGAAAAAATAGCATGGCAATGATCTTGGGGAAAACAAGATAATTCAATGAATTAATGCCCATGACCTCCAAAGCATCTATTTGTTCGGTAACTCGCATAGTACCAATACTTGAAGTTATATAAGAGCCCACTTTTCCTACCATAATGATGGAGGTGAACGTAGGGGCAAATTCTAAAATGACGGACTGTCTTGTGGCAAAACCAATTAGGCTTTTTGGCAGAAAAGGACTAGTGAGGTTTAATGCTGTTTGAATGGTAACCACTCCACCAATAAAAAAGGAAATGAAAATAATGATACCCATGGAGCCGTAAATCAACTCATCTATCTCTTTAAAAATAAGGGAGCGCATCATGGTCCACTTTGTAGGCTTTTTAAAAACCTCCCAAATCATAATAAAGTACTTGCCTATGGCAGCAATATATTTCATGGACTTTTAGTTGTACCCCGTAAAAATAAGAATATTGAAAGCATTTGGCATTCAATTAAATGTTCAATTGGTAATATTGAATAGCTTTGTCAGAGTTTAATTTTTGCTATGGACAAGTTGATTTTTTCCTTATTTCTGATTACCATTTTATTGGCTTCATTTCATGTTGAAGGTCAAAGAAGGGGCAAAACAAAAAACAGTAAGCCGGAGCTTGTCGTTGATACCCATCCACCAAAACTTGTGGTAGGCGTCATAGTGGACCAAATGCGGTATGATTACTTGACCCGTTTTTGGGACCATTATGCTGAGGGAGGCTTTAAACGGTTAGTAGGGGAAGGATTCAATTGTAAAAACCACCATTTCAATTATGCGCCTACCAGCACTGGCCCTGGACATGCATCGGTTTATACAGGTACTACCCCTGCCGTACATGGTATTATAGGGAACGATTGGTATGATAGGGAAAAGGACGAGGAAGTATATGTAGCTTCCGATGATTCCTATTCCTCTATAGGAACGGATGGTACGGCGGGAAAAATGTCTCCACATCGCATGTTGACCACCACTATAAGCGATCAGAATAGATTGCATACCCAGTTCCGTGGAAAAACAATTGCTGTAGCACTAAAGGATAGGGGGGCAGTGCTTCCTGGCGGTCATACGGCCAATGCTGCGTATTGGTTTGAGGGCGGTGAAAAAGGAAACTGGATCACCAGTTCCTATTACATGGATGAACTCCCCAAATGGGTACAGGAATACAACGCTTCTGATGCTGTGGAAGCCTATAGGAAACCCTGGCAAACCCTTAAGCCAATAACAGCCTATGTAGAAAGCGGCACAGATCAAAATATTTACGAGGGTAGATTCAGGGGAGAGGCCACGACCACCTTCCCTCACGATTTGCCTTCATTTTGGGATAAAAATGGAGGAACAAGTATTCTGAGGGCCACAGCCTATGGAAACGCAATAACCACTGATTTTGCCTTAGCTGTTTTGGAAAATGAGGAATTGGGGGAAGATGCCATCACTGATTTTTTTGCAGTTAGTTTTTCCAGCACGGATTATGTGGGACATATGTATGGGGTGAATTCTGTTGAGGTACAGGATACCTATTTGCGATTGGACCAAGACCTGGCCAGAATATTGACTGCTTTGGACAACAAAGTAGGAAAAGGTAACTATACCGTCTTTTTATCCGCAGATCATGGGGCAATTCATGTGCCTGCTTTTTTAAAAGACCAAAAAATACCTGCAGGATATATGGATCTTGGCACCATGAAAAGTAAGTTCACTGAATTTTTAAAATATAATTATGGGACTACTGATATGGTAAAATCCATCAGTAATTATCAAGTGTTTTTAGATCGAAAAATAATTGACAACCTGGATATGGACTTGGAGGAGGTACAGGAAGAAATAGCTATGGAACTATTGGGTTATGGGAATATGGATAAAGTGTTTACCGGTTTCCAGCTTTGGAAAAACAGTTATAACCAATCTTCTGGCACTCCTTATTTAATACAGCAGGGGTGGCACCAAAAGCGTTCTGGGGATATCGTTTTTGTACAAAAACCTGGATTTATTTCCTATCCAAAAACGGGTTCTACCCATGGCTCACCTATGATATATGATACTCACGTACCCTTACTATTTTATGGTAACGGAATTAAAAAGGGGGAAACCGCCGCCCGGACGGAAATACCGGATATAGCACCTACCTTGGCGGTGATGCTAGGAATAGGTTTTCCAAACGGTACCACGGGTACACCGATTCAGGAGGTCTTGGAATAGAGCCCTCTATTTTCAGGTTATTTGTCCGCTTGCCAAAGTTCTTTTTTACCGGTTTCAAAATCCTTGGTAATAATGGCCCTATCATATTCTTCTCCCAGTGCAGTATAGGCCACGTACGTGAGTTTATTTTCTTCGATGGTAATTACCTGAAAAAATTGGGTTTGCTCGGCAGTTTTATCAGGTTGGTACCCATTGGCGGAATAGGATTTTAGTTGCTCCCTGTCTAGATCATATTGTTTTGGTCCACTTACCGAAGTAACATACACGGTCCCAAGTCCATTATCATTTGCTTTATCCGCTCTACGCATTGGAACATGGCCTCGCGCATAGGTGTGATCGTGTCCATTGAGGACTAGATCAACATTGTATTTATCCAATATGGGTTTCCAATTTTCACGTGCAAATTGGAAATCCCGACCTTTGGCAGGGGAAAAAATGGAATGATGACAGGTAAGAATGTTCCATTTGGCATTGGAGTTTTCAAGTTGCGTTTCAACATATTTAGTTTGATCTTCCAGCTTGTCGTTGGAATTGAGGACAATAATTCGAATATCTTGATAATCCACGGTATAGACTGTTTCGTGAAGTTCTGGCGCCAATTCTTTTTCAATGGGTAGTGTAAACTGAGGTTTCCATTGGATGGAAAGTTTTCTTCCTTCCCCCTCGGCTAAGGGTCGAAACTCATGGTTTCCTACCACAGGTATTGCGGTCCATTGGCTATGAATAAAGCCACCAGCCTTGTACCATTCCGCCCATTCATAATCGCTATGGGCATTATTTATCAAATCTCCTGCATGAATTACGAATGCTGAATGGGGTGCTGTTTGGTAGGCCATTCTAATTACACGCGACCAATGGGCGAGCACGTCGTTTTGGGCATCGCCAAAGTAAACGAATTGGGTTGGGGCATAATCAGTTTTAGCCGTTTGAAACTGAATCCATTCTGACCAATGGGCATCGCCATCGCCAACGCGGTAAGCATAAAGGGTATTAGGCTTCAATCCTTCAAAAAGGACGCTATGGTAGTTGACCATTAGGGAAGAATTTGACTTATACTGGCCTAGGTCAAATGGTTCGGTAATCGCATTTACGGTAACGGCATTATCTGCAAATCCAGAATTTACAGTGGCCTTCGCAATTTGGGCCACTGCACTCGTAATACTCTTATCGGTGCGCCAGGTTACCGCTCTTTTAGTAGCAGGGTCTCCATGGAATGTTAGTAGGACCCGATCTGGATCTTTACTGGGAATCTCCCAATGGTGTAACCCCTCATGATCATTTTGATGTGAATGTTGTGCCATCATTGGTTTCGCCACAAGGCATGCCATTAAAAGTAAGGATACTGGTAAATAATGATAAGTTTTCATTTCAATTCTTTGCTTGAGGGGTTAAATTATAAATTAACAGAACACCAAAATTCCAATTGTTATTATGAATTCATTACATATTTGTAAAGTGCATCAAATTTGTTATTTCAGTTTGCTAACTAATTTGGATGAACAACATATCCCAAAAAGTTGTTGTGTTCGAAACTTAGCTATCTCATTTTTCCTAAAATACCTTTCCACCTTAGCCTTCTAATAAACAGCCCTTCTTCCTGAGTTACAAATCGGGGGATGCGGTTAATGATAGCATTAAAATACCCAAAAATACCTTGCAAAAACAGTCGAAGACTTTTGGATTGCCATGCCATTTTCAAGAGGGCCAATTTCGCCAAGGGTAACCCATAACGCATTTTATATAATGCTTCCCCTTTGGCACGGAAATTTTTAGTGCTATAGCTGTGTCCCGTAGGTCTTAGGTGTTTGACCCTTAAACTGCTATCCGTTTTGATCTCAAAATCATGGTATTGGCAGAGTAGGGTGTCAACGGTATCCCAACCTGTGCCCAATCGAAGCTTCCCCATCAATTCAAATACCTGACGGTAATACAATTTTATAGGTCCGCGAACATGACTTTTCTTGGCAATGTTTTCATACACCCATTTTTCTTTCCTTTCTACGTAAAGTAAGCCAGCACACATCCCCAAGAGCCAATTGCCTTTAAAATGATTTCGCATTTGTTCAAAATAGTTGGTAGGTAGGATAATGTCCGCATCAAACTTACCGATGAGGTCATAATCGTTAGAAGCATGCCTAAGCCCAAAATTAAACGCCCGGATTACCTTCTCCCCCGGAAGATGTTCCGAAGAACTCCGATGTTGCACCGCTGTTATCCAAGAATAGTCCCTGGCAAAGCTAGAAGCCAATTCAAAAGTGGTATCCCCGGAGTTGTCATCCACTACTATAAGTTCTTCAGGGGGTTGGGTTTGATGTACAAAAGAATATAGGCACTCACTGATGTATTTGGCTTCGTTATGGGCAGGGATGATTACGCAAACATGCATATGCTAAAATTCCAAAAACAAATTTGAAATCCCAATTTTAGACCTTGGAATTTGAAATTTGGGGTTAGGGATTTCTTTCGGCATAAACCATGTAATACCGATTGGTGAAATATCGCAAAAAGGGACGTATCCCAATTTTTTTGACAGGATGGGTCCATTTCATGGAATCCTTGATCTCCCATCCCGCCTTTTCCAATAGCCAGTCAAATTGCCAATCTTCAAATTCGTGGTAATGGCGGTCCCAAGGGTCTGTTTTGCTTTTATAGGCAGAGGAAAACCACAATCGCAAAGGAATACTGGCCACTAATTTATGGGCTTTAATTTCGCGGAGTACGTTGTAAGGCGCCACCAGGTGCTCAAAAATTTCAAAGGCGGTCACCACTTTTGCCTTGGATTCCTGAACAGCATCAAAGTCATGGTCCAAATCTTCGCCAGTCGTATTGTTCACAAGATATCCTTGGGCCTTCATGATTTCAGAGAATGGATTGTCAACACCTAAATCCAGTATGGATTCGTCAGTAGCAATGTGCTTTTTTAGAAACCCTAAAGTGAGCCGATAGCGTTTATGCGGATACTTACCTTCATACATAGGTGCCAAATTCCAAAAAACAAATTACAAATTCCAACAATTAGTGAAGAAATCTACACAAAGGTATTTTGGAATTTGGTGCTTGATATTTGGGAATTTTAATATCATACTTGGTAGACAATGGCATTGATATTCATGCCCGCACCGACGCTGGCAAAAATGATAATATCCCCTTTTTTGATGGAATGGCCTTGCAAATTTCCGTGTTTTACCTTGTCGTAAAGGGTAGGAATGGTAGCCACCGAGCTATTTCCTGTTTCCTGAATCATCATGGGCATCACATCTTTAGGAGGTGTTTTTCTATACAGCCGATAGAATCTTTTGATGATGGCCTCATCCATCTTTTCATTGGCTTGGTGGATGAATATCTTTTTGATTTGGTCAATTTCAACTTCGCTTCTATCCAAGCACGATTTCATGGCCTGCGGCACATGGGTACAGGCAAACTCGTAAACTTTTCTACCGTACATTTTAATATATCGCGTATTTGGAGGGCTATCGGGATGGTAACTTTTGTCAAAAAAGAGATGGAAGGCTTCCCCATTGGCATGGGTCTGACTGGCGTGGGCCAAGATTTTTCCTTTCCCTTTTGTTTTTTGGACAATGGTGGCTCCCGCCCCATCAGCATAAATCATACTATCACGGTCGTTGGGGTCGATGATCCTAGAAAGGGTCTCTCCACCGATAACGAGACAAGTTTGTGCCATGCCACTAGCAATAAAGGCCTTGGCCTGAATAACGCCTTCGACCCAGCCTGGACACCCAAAAATCATATCGTAAGCCACACAGGAGGTGTTTTTTATCTCCAACAAATGCTTGACCCGAGTGGCAAGACTGGGTAAGGTGTCCCCTTGGATTTTTCCTTTTGACAAATCCCCAAAGTTGTGGGCAAAAATGATGTAATCTATGGTTTCCTTATCAATATTGGCATCTTCTATGGCTTTTTTGGCCGCCAGAAACCCCAAATCAGAAGTATTTTGTTCTTCCTTTGCGTACCGTCTTTCCGCAATCCCTGTAATCGCCGTGAATTTTTCAATAATGGCCGCATTACCATAAGCTACGGACGTGCCATCCCTTTCCAAAAAATTGTGATCTAAAAAATCTTCATTTCTTGTAATGACTGAGGGTAAATAGCTTCCAGTGCCCGTGATTGCAATTTCCATGTTACCTAATTATCCCCGAAAAGTAAAGAATGGGTACCTGAAAAAATAGGCATGCATAAGACATTGAACGATGTTCAATACATCAAATGACTGCTCCATTAAAAATAAAAAAACCCATTCAAGATAGCCTGAGTGGGTCTATCCAAGTATTTACGGGTCTTCTAGGCCTCAGCGTATTCTTCGATAGCTGGACAGGTGCAGATTAAATTACGATCTCCAAAAGCTTCATCCGTTCGTCTTACAGAAGGCCAAAACTTGTTTTCCGCCACATATTCCAAAGGAAAGGCCGCCTTTTTACGGGAATAGGGAAAATCCCAATTATCCGATGTGACCATGGTTAGGGTATGCGGCGCATTTTTCAATACATTGTCCGAGTCATCCAAAGTGGCTTCATCAATTTCCTTTCTAATACTGATCATGGCGTCACAGAACCGGTCCAATTCAGCCAAACTTTCACTTTCCGTAGGTTCAATCATCATGGTGCCCGCTACGGGGAAGGACACCGTAGGCGCGTGAAATCCATAATCCATCAATCTTTTTGCGATATCCGTGACCTCAATACCATGTTCCTTGAAAGGGCGGCAATCGATGATCATTTCATGGGCAGCACGACCTTGTTCTCCAACGTAAAGTGCTTCATAAGATCCATGAAGTCGTTCTTTAATGTAGTTCGCATTTAAAATGGAAATTTTGGTGGCGTCGGTAACGCCTTGTGCCCCAAGCATTTTGATGTATCCATAAGATATTAAACATGCGAGTGCACTGCCCCAAGGAGCCGCAGAAATTGCGGTAATTGCCTGTTCACCCCCAGTTTTCACTAAAGGGTTTCCAGGCAAGAAGGGTTTTAATTGTGCCGCCACGCAAATAGGACCAACTCCTGGGCCACCTCCACCATGGGGTATGGCAAAGGTCTTATGGAGGTTTAAGTGGCATACATCGGCACCAATGGTGGCTGGATTGGTCAATCCAACTTGGGCGTTCATATTGGCACCATCCATATACACTTGCCCTCCATTATCGTGGATCAGTTTTGTAATGTAACGGATGGAAGACTCAAACACGCCATGTGTAGATGGATAAGTCACCATTAAAGCAGCTAAATTGCCGGAATGCACATCCACTTTTTCCTCCAAATCGAGGACATCAATGTTTCCATTTTCATCTGTTTTGGTTACTACAACCTTCATTCCGGCCATGACTGCAGAAGCAGGATTGGTACCATGTGCCGATGCCGGAATAATGCAGATATTGCGATGTCCCTCACCTCTGGACTTGTGATAGGCGCGAATGGTCATCAAACCAGCATACTCGCCTTGTGCTCCAGAATTGGGCTGAAGTGAGGTGCCTGCAAATCCTGTTATCTCGGTTAGGTAATCTTCCAGTTCCTTCAACATAATTTGGTAGCCTTCAACTTGATCGATGGGTACAAACGGGTGGAGGTTACCCCAATTGGTCCAACTCAAGGGAAGCATTTCCGAAGCTGCATTGAGTTTCATCGTGCAGCTACCCAGTGAAATCATACTGTGGTTTAAAGCAAGGTCTTTACGCTCTAATTTTTTGATGTAGCGCATCAATTCGGTTTCCGAATGGTAGGAATTAAAGACCTCGTGTTCCAAAAAGGTAGCGTTTCTTGATAAGGTGAATGGAATCCCTTGCGTATTGGAAGAGGGAGCTTTGGGACCTTTCATGTCTGCAAAAAGGGAAACCAGTTTCCGAAGGTCACTTTCCGAGGTGGCTTCGTTTAATGAGACCGATACCGTTTTTTCATCTATGAAGTTGAGGTTAATTTCTTTTTGAAGCGCTTTGTCCCTCAAAGTTTCTGCGTTTTCTATTTTGAATTTAGGGGTGTCAAAAAAGGCGGTGTTTTGTTGTTCGAAACCTATTTCAGACAACAAAGTGGCTAGTTTCCTTGCCCTTTCATGTACTTTTTTCGCTATGAATTTAAGTCCTTCGGGTCCGTGGTAGACTGCATACATTCCTGCCATTACGGCCAATAAGACTTGAGCCGTACAAATATTGGATGTGGCCTTATCCCGTTTTATATGTTGTTCACGGGTCTGTAGCGCCATACGAAGCGCAGGGTTGCCATCGGTATCCTTGGTCATCCCTATGATACGGCCGGGAATATGTCTCTTGTAGGTCTCTTTTGTAGCGAAGAAGGCTGCGTGAGGGCCTCCATATCCCAGTGGTATACCAAATCGTTGTGTGGTACCGACAACTACGTCCACTCCCCATTCCCCTGGAGGGGTCAATAGCACCAAACTGAGAATATCTGCGGCTACGGCCACCTTAATGTCGTTATCCTGGGCTTTTCGGGCAAAGTCCGAATAATCATGTACTTGGCCATATTTCCCCGGATATTGCAATAAGGCACCATAAAAACTGGAATCAAAATTGAAATCCTCATGGTTGCCAACTGTTAGCGCTATATTTAAAGGAGTTGCCCTTGTCTTTAGTAAGCTCAAAGTCTGGGGCATTACTTCCTCGGAAACAAAAAATTTCAGAACACCATCCTTCTTTTGCTGCCGTGAACGAACATCAAATAACATGGTCATGGCCTCGGCTGCCGCAGTGCTTTCATCGAGCAGGGAAGCGTTTGCAATTTCCATCCCCGTTAAATCACATACCATGGTTTGGTAGTTCAACAGTGCTTCCAATCGCCCTTGGGCAATTTCGGCTTGATACGGTGTATAGGCGGTATACCACCCAGGGTTTTCAAGAATGTTCCTTTTTATGGGAGAAGGGGTCAGGCATTCATGATAACCCATACCGATATAGGTTTTAAAAACTTTGTTTTTTTCAGCAAGGGATTGAACATGGGATAAAAATTCATGCTCGCTTATCGCTTCGGGTAACGCAAGGCTTTTGTGCAACCGAATATCGTCAGGAATGGTTTGGTTGATCAAACCATCCAGTGATGCTACTCCAACGATTTCGTACATTTTTTTGAGGTCTTCCTCCCTAACGCCTATATGGCGGAGTGCAAAAGATTCCGTGTTCATTTGTAGTATACCATAAAGTGCACAAAATTAGGGAATAATTCCCTGAAAAACTCCAATTTAGAGGTGTGTCAAGCCAAAGTTGTTAACTGTAAAATTCACGTTGAAGCCATGCGCATTACCTTTGTTCAATGTTGGTTTTAAGGCGACTATTTCGATTTTACATCAATGCCAGTATTCATGTGGCCTTGGCTGTTGTAGCTCTTTATCTGGTAAATGTTGCATCATTAAACATTTTAGTGAATTACGACCTCGTTTGTTTTTTATTTTTAGCGACCATTGTATGCTACAACTTTGTAAAATATGGCGTGGAGGCCGAAAAGTACCTCATCGTTTCGAAACCATCGCATCGACCCATTCAAGTTTTTAGTTTTTTGGCCTTTGGTGCTTGCCTTTATTGCTTTTTTAAACTATCAATGCAACTTTGGCTTGTTATTGCTTTTTTGACCCTTATTTCGGGGCTTTACGCGATACCACTTTTACCCAGTTCAAGAAATTTGAGAAGTTTGGGAGGACTTAAGATTTTTTTGGTAGCCGCAGTTTGGGTAGGTTTTACCCTGGTGCTCCCTGCGGTTGAACACCAACTTGGGTTTTCAAAACAGCTGTGGTTGCTCGGTTTCCAGAATTTTGTATTGGTATTAATATTGATTTTACCTTTTGAAGTAAGGGACTTACAATACGATACCCCAGATTTGAAAACCTTACCACAGCGCTTTGGGATTGGTAAAACAAAACTTATCGGCTATTGTTTAATGCTTGTCTATTTCCTGATGACCTACCTTCAAGATAGGGTCACTTTGATGGTAGTGTTGCAACAATCCCTATTGTGCATTCTTCTATTTTTTGCCCTGTACTTCACCAAAAAACGGCAACACCGTTATTTTTCTTCTTTTTGGGTGGAGGGCATTCCAATTGCTTGGGCTTTGTCCATAAAATTATTGAAATGGGTACTCTAACAGTCCTTTAGCTTTTCTTTCATGGCTCTTTTGTCTTCTTCGGAAATCGTATGTAAGTTGGCCTGCTCACATAAAGACGTAAGCTTTTTGTTCTTTGAAGAAAATTCAGCGCACTCCTTCCAAAATAATAAATATACATTCAGCTGCAGTAATTCCCACCACGTAGCTTCTCCATATTGACTTTTGGTGCAAATTTTCTTTGCCTTTTCAAGAGATATTTTCATACGTCTAAAACCATGTTTGATTCATACAGCCCATAAGTGCCGTACGTGCCCTGTGGACCATAACCCATAGATTGGACGGGTTAATTCCCAATTCATTACAAATATCTTCCGTGCTCATGCCCTGAATGGTTTTCATGTTGAATACCCTTGCTTGTTTTTTTGGCAATTTGGCAATGCACTCTTGTATGGCCATTCCCAACTCTTCATTTTCAATGGTATCATCCCCACCCTTACTGAAAGGGTCAGCCACACGTTCCTCCAACCAATCACCTTCGCCTTCATCAGTAGAATAGTTTATCCTTACCTCTGCCTTGCCCTTTTTTGAATTAATTTTTCGATAATGGTCAATCACCTTCCGTTTTAAAATAGCGATCAACCATGTTCTTTCAGCTGCATCGCCTTTATAATTCTTAGCGGACTTTAATCCAGCTATGAACGTCTCTTGTACCAAATCTTTGGCCAATTCGGAATCGCTTACCCTAGCAATTGCATAGTTAAAGAGATAATCGGCATAGCGGTCGACCCAATTTTCTGGTTGTAGCTCGTTTGTGGGCATTTGGTTTTTTAGCGGTATCAAAATTACGGTTTTTGTTACTATTTTTAATCATAACAAATAACCTCCTGAAATATCACAGAATAATTGCAAATCAATAATTTGGGTAAATATTAACATTCCATAAATGGACAGCAAATGCCATTTATTAAGTGTACAATTTGAAAACCCCAATAAAAGAAAGTAGTGTTTGGGGTCAACCTACTTTTTTATCAGCCCCGCCCTTTCCAACAAAGCTTCAATCTTAGGTTCTTGCCCTCGAAAGCGTTTGTATAGGGTTATTGGATTTTCCGTACCTCCTTTGGAAAGTACGTGATCTTCGAATTTCTGAGCTATTTCAGGATTGAAAATCCCATGTTCTTTAAAATAGGCAAAGGCATCCGCATCCAATACTTCTGCCCATTTATAACTGTAGTAACCAGAAGAATAGCCCCCTTGAAAAATATGGGAAAACGAAGTGCTCATACAGGTTTCAGGGGTGTTCGGATACAACTGGGTACTTTCAAATGCCCCGGTTTCGAAGGCTTTCACATCTTCAATTGCGAATGGATTTATTCCATGCCAAGCCATATCCAATATGCCAAAGCTTAACTGCCTGAGGGTCTGCATACCTTCTTGAAAGGAAGAAGAATCCTTGATTTTTTGAATGAGGTCCATAGGAATCAATTCTCCGGTTTCATAATGATAAGCAAACAGTTCCAAGGCCTCTTTTTCATAGCACCAATTTTCTAGGATTTGACTGGGTAATTCCACGAAATCCCAGTACACGGAAGTGCCCGAAAGACTGGGATAGGTGGTATTGGCCAAGATGCCATGCAGCGCGTGACCAAATTCATGAAATAGGGTAGTCACCTCGTTAAAGGTAAGCAATGAGGGTTTGCTAGGGGTGGAAGGGGTGAAATTACAAACATTGGAAACATGCGGACGCACATTTTCACCGGCTTTTTTAAATTGGGATCTATAGGAGGTCATCCAAGCACCACCCCGTTTTCCTGGCCTAGGATGGAAATCGGCATAGAAAAGGGAAATATCATTGTTGTCTTTATCCAACACTTGGTAGGTCTTGACTTCTTCATGGTACTTATCCACATCAAAAACCTCATTGAAGTTCAGGCCAAATAGTTTTTCAGCCACTTTAAAAACGCCTTCAATAACATTTTCCAACTTAAAATAAGGCTTGAGCTTCTCGTCATCCAACTCAAATTTTTGCTGCTTTAACTTTTCTGAGTAATAGGCACCGTCCCATTTTTGGAGGTCTTCAATACCATCCAATTCATGGGCAAATTGTTGTAGCTCCGTAAATTCAAGTTCCGCGGCAGGTTTTGCCTTTTGCAACAATTCATTTAAGAAATCAAAAACCTTTTGAGGGGTCTCGGCCATTCGCTCCTCAAGTACAAAATGGGCATGGGTCTTATACTCCAGGAGGCTTGCCCTCTCATGGCGTAGTTTCGCGATACGAAGCACATTTTCTTGATTGTCAAGCGCATCCCTATGAAAACCTTTACTGCCAAAGGCCAAAGCGAGTTGTTTTCTGAGATTGCGATTTTTGGCATATTTCATAAAAGGAATGTAACTGGGATATTGAAGTGTAATGACCCATCCTTCCTTATCCTTTGATTTGGCCAATCGTGATGCCGCCTCTTTGGCACTTTCCGGTAAGCCCTCCAAATCTGCCATGTTGGTAAGGTGCATTTCATATTTGTTGGTCTCTGCAAGAACATTTTCACCAAATTTCAATTGAAGTTGGGCCAACTCGGTATCAATTTCCCGTAATCGTTGCTTTTTTTCCATGGGAAGATTGGATCCATTGCGGCTGAAACTTTTGTATCGTTTTTCCAACAGTGTTCTTTGCTCAGCATTTAAATCAAGTGCGTTGCGTTGCCCATAAACTGCTTTTATCCGTGCAAAAAGCTCTTCGTTGAGCGTAATATCATTTTGAAATTCTGAAAGGTTAGGTGATATTTCTTGCGCAATTTTTTGAATTTTCTCATTGGTTTCCGCAGCGTTTAAATTGAAAAATACAGCGGATACCCTAGCCAACTGATATCCGGAATAATCCAGAGCCTCAATGGTATTTTTAAATGTCGGCAGCTCCTCATTGGCAATAATGGCATCAATTTCTGCCCGAGCCATTTCGATGGACGCTAAAATGGCCGGTTTAAAATGCTCATTTTTGATTTTGGAGAATGGGGCCTGGTCAAATTCCTGTAGTAATGGATTCATGGATTTTCGGATACTTGGATTATTCGATTTTTAGAAACTTGGAATGTAGTCCTGATAGCAGTTGGGATTGTTATTTGGAGTTTCGTACAGATTCCGCTCCTTTTATCACCTTTTCCTTCAGACCTTCTTTGTAGACTTCAATTTTATCAAGAACACATTGGTCAGAACTTCCAATGATTTGTGCCGCCAGGATTCCAGCGTTCTTGGCCCCGTTCAAAGCAACGGTCGCCACAGGAACACCTCCAGGCATTTGAAGAATGGATAAAACCGAATCCCAACCGTCTATGGAGTTTGAACTTTTTACGGGTACTCCAATAACGGGAAGTGGGGATAACGAGGCTACCATTCCCGGTAAGTGTGCAGCGCCTCCCGCTCCTGCAATGACGACTGAATAACCGTTTTTGTGGGCATTTTTCCCAAAATCGAATAGTTTTTCTGGAGTGCGATGGGCCGATACGATATCCACATCCACTTCAATATCAAATCCTTTTAAAATGTCAATAGCGTCCTGCATGATCGGTAGATCACTGGTGCTGCCCATAATTATGGCTACTTTGCTCATTTACTGATTACTTTTATCTTATCTTTTACTTGCTGGGCTATTTCACGTGCCCGATCAATATGCTCATTAACGATGGTCACGTGTCCCATTTTTCGGAAAGGCCTGGTTTGTTTTTTACCATAAATATGTGGCGTTACCCCTCTTTTCCCAAGAATGGCGTCGATATTTTCGTAGACCACATTGCCAGTATGGCCTTCCGCTCCAACAAGATTGACCATCACCCCTGCGACTTTGCTTTCCGTTAGCCCCAAGGGCAAACCCAAAATACATCGGATATGCTGCTCAAATTGATTGGTGTAACTGGCCTCGATACTGTAGTGTCCACTATTATGGGGCCTTGGGGCCACCTCATTGACCAATATTTCGTTTTCTTGGGTCTGGAACATTTCCACGGCCAATAAGCCCACATGACCAAAACTTTCAGAAACCTTCATCGCTATCTCCTGCGCTTTCTGGGCGACCTCGGCTTCAATTCGTGCTGGGCAAATAACGTATTCCACCTGATTGGCTTCCGGGTGAAATTCCATTTCCACCACCGGGTAGACTTTTGAGCGTCCTTTCGAATTTCTGGCAACGATTACCGCTAGTTCGTTTTTGAAGGGTACCAACACTTCCGCAATACATTCCACATTGGGCAATCCTCCCAAATCCTCTTCTTTGCGAATGATTTTTACGCCTTGCCCATCATAACCGAACTGCGCACTTTTCCATACAAAGGGAAGTTTTAAACCACCATTGGCTATGCTTTCATCGATTTCCGAGGTGTAGGCAAATCTTGAAAATTCGGAAGTAGGGATGTCATGGTCAACATAGAAGAGTTTCTGTTTGGCCTTATTTTGAATGGTCCTTAACACCTTGGATTGCGGATATACCAACACCCCGTCATGTTCCAATTGTTCTAGGGCATCAACATTTACGTTTTCAATTTCAATGGTCAATACGTTCACGTCCTTACCAAAGTCATACACCCTATCAAAATCCATCAGATCCCCAGGCACAAATTGGTTGCAAGCTATCTTGGATGGCGCATCCGATGAGGGATCCATTACCTTGGTGGAGATATCCCATTTTCGGGTTTCATAGAGCAGCATTTTGCCCAATTGTCCTCCTCCTAGAATACCCAATCTAAAATTGGATGAAAAATATTCCATACCGTATTAAAATGATGACAAAAATACATGGAATTCCGCACTCCATTGGAATTGAAGCTGCAAAAGACACCCTAAAACACTATCTTAGCCCACCTCAATTTTAACATTACCAGGTGATCAAATTACACGATAAATATTTTGAGCCTTTTCTCAATGAAGAGGACATCAAAAAAGCAGTCACCAAAATTGCTGGGGAAATAGCTGCGGATTATAAGGATGAAGTCCCCATTTTTGTGGGAGTGCTCAATGGTGCTTTTATGTTTATTTCAGATTTAATGAAAGCCTATCCACACCCATGTGAAGTTACTTTTGTGAAATTGAGTTCTTATCGTGGTCTGACCTCTACGGGTATTGTAGAAACCTTGTTGGACGTTTCCGAAGATATTGAAGGGCGCAGCGTTATTATTTTAGAGGATATTATTGATACCGGAAGGACACTACAGCAATTGGTTCACCTGTTTTCCGATACCAATGTCAAAGAGTTCAAAATTGCCTCACTTTTTTATAAAGCTGAGATTTACAATGGTGAATATCCCATTGACTACGTAGGATTGGAAATACCATCCAAATTCATTGTTGGTTACGGTCTTGACTACAATGAACTTGGAAGAAACTTAAATGAAGTTTATCAAATAAAACAAACCAATATGATCAACCTAGTTCTTTTTGGAAAACCAGGTGCCGGAAAGGGAACGCAAGCAGGCTTTTTAAAGGAAAAATATAATTTGAAGCATATCTCCACCGGTGATGTGTTCCGGTACAATATTAAAAACGGCACCGAACTGGGAAAGTTAGCAAAATCCTACATGGATAAAGGGGATTTGGTACCTGATGAAGTGACCATTAAGATGTTGCAGGATGAAGTGGAAAAAAATCCAGAAGCGGCGGGTTTCATTTTTGATGGTTTCCCAAGAACAACGGCCCAAGCAGAAGCGCTAGACAACTTTTTGGATTCGAAGAATATGAAAATCGATGCTACCATCGCCTTGGAAGCTGATGATGAAGTTCTTATCCAACGTCTTTTGGAGCGGGGAAAGGAAAGTGGCAGGAGCGATGATCAAGATGAGGATAAAATTCGTAATCGTTTTGGGGAGTACAACCAAAAGACCGCCCCTCTAAAGGATTACTATGAAAAACAAGGCAAATTTCATGCGGTGAACGGAATTGGGGATATAGCTGAAATAACGACTAGACTATCCAAGGTCATTGATAATTTTTCCTAGTGCTGTACGCTATGGGTGATAGGGAAGAGATGATACCACCTCGATACGCTTTTAAAGGATGCCTCATCACTTTGGGTTCTGCAATCCTATTGTTTATTTTATCAGCCCTAGGATATTTGATTTACCTCTTTTATTTCAATGATTCTTTGTAATCTGTCATTCCCAGGAAAGCAGGAATCCAGATGACTGCCATTACAGATTTCCGCCTTTGTGCGAACAATACGCTTTAAAAGATGACTGAAGGTAATTTTGTCGATTATGTTAAAGTCCATGTCACTTCGGGCAATGGGGGTAAAGGCTCCACGCACCTGCGTCGGGAAAAGTATGTGGCAATGGGCGGACCTGATGGCGGCGATGGTGGCCGTGGGGGGCATATCATCATTAAAGGCAATCAAAACCTCTGGACGCTTGTCCATTTCAAGTTTAAAAGGCATTTTAAAGCGGGGCATGGGGCACATGGTGGCAAACAACGCAGTACCGGTGCGGATGGCGAAGACGTGGTTCTAGAAGTCCCTTTGGGAACTGTGGTGAGGAATACCACGACCAATGCCATACTCTTTGAAATTACGGAACATGACCAAGAAATAATCGTGGTCGAAGGCGGAAAAGGAGGCCGCGGCAACTGGCATTTTAAAAGTGCTACCCACCAAACGCCGCGTTATGCCCAATCTGGAATTGAAGGACAGGAAAAAAATATTACCCTTGAGCTTAAGGTTCTGGCCGACGTGGGCTTGGTGGGATTTCCCAATGCTGGGAAATCCACCTTATTGTCGGTGATGACTTCGGCAAAACCGAAAATAGCCGATTACGAGTTTACTACCCTAAAACCCAATTTAGGGATTGTGGAATACCGGGATTACAAGAGTTTTGTGATGGCTGATATTCCGGGTATTATTGAGGGAGCTGCTGAGGGAAAAGGATTGGGCCATTATTTTTTAAGGCATATTGAGCGGAATGCCACCTTACTTTTTCTAATTCCGGCGGACAGCAGGGATATCTCTAAAGAATATCAAATCCTCTTGGACGAACTAAGAAGGTATAATCCTGAACTGCTGGACAAGCAACACTTAGTGGCCATTTCAAAAGCTGACATGCTTGATGAGGAACTTCGGGAAGAGATGGATGCCCTTTTGAAAGTGGATTTGAAAGAAGTGGAGTATCTTTTTATCTCCTCTGTAGCACAGAAAGGGATTCAAGCGTTAAAGGATAAGCTCTGGTCGCTTTTGAACGATTAACATTACTTTTCATGATTTCGATCTACAACATTTTGTAACTTTAAGTATAGTCTTTTGTTATGAGATTCTTTTTAGCGCTTATGGCTTTGGTACTGCTTACTGGTTGTTCGTCGGTACGAGTGGATTACGATTATGAAAAAAGCACCGATTTTTCCAATTATACCACCTATAACTATTTTGTGGATATGGAAACCGGTTTAAGCCCATTGGATGAAAGACGATTGCTTCGCATTTTGGATTCCACGTTGCAGGCCAGAGGGTTTTTACTTTCTGAAGAACCCGATTTTTTGGTTAACATCATCAGTCAAGAGTATAGGAACGCCCCACAAAACTCTGTTGGTGTTGGAGTGGGAGGTACCAATAGGAATGTAGGAGGGGGCGTATCCATTGGAATTCCCGTGGGCGGCTCACAATTGGGACGCAGTATCCAGTTTGACCTTGTCGACTCCCAAAAAAATGCGCTCTACTGGCAGGCGATTTCTGACAGTGGATTTCGGTCCAACGCCAGTCCTTTGGTTCGTGAGGAACAGCTGCGAAAAGTTGTTGAAAAGGTATTTTCAAAATTCCCCCCGGAAGTGAAGTAAACGTCCGTTCACCTAGGTCAATTTACCGCTGTCCATAATTGGGTTGGGTTCAAGGTGGTTCTTTTCTAAATTTAATAGGTCCATTTAGTAACAAACAACTACTATTGTAGTCTTATAAACAATTAATAAAAACTAAAGAGAATGAAGACAATCAAAAAACAATCATTGTTAACCATGTTGGTCCTTTTTATTGGTCTTGGCGCCTTTGCCCAAGATATTACGGGGACATGGAAAGGCACCCTTTCAGTGCAGGGATCGGAAATGCCTTTGCTGTTCCATGTTGCCAATGAAGACGGCACATTGAGTTCAACTATGGACAGTCCTTCCCAGGGAGCAACTGATATCCCTATGGACGAAACCACTTTTGTTGATGATACCCTGACCATTGTATTTAAGCAAGCAGGTATTAAATACGTGGGAACATTGGAGGCTGATAAGGTAGATGGCACCTTTTATCAAGGGGGAATGGAATTGCCCTTGGTTCTTGAAAAAACGGAAAAGACCATTCCTGGTAACCCAGACTTGGTAAGCTCGGATGAAGAACTGAATACTTTGGTCGCTTTGGCTGGAGGTAACTTCAAATATTCGGTTGAAGATTATTTTGCCAGGCCCAAGGCGTCTACCTTTAGATTTTCTCCAGATGGGAAGTATATGTCCTATCGTGAAAAAGACGAAAATGCAAAGCGACACATTTATGTTAAGAATGTCGCCTCTGGTGAAATTACCAAAGCTATTGAAGAAGGTGAAGAATTGGTACGCGGC
>JBCDBE010000031.1:0-32446 GCA_039184365.1 Bacteroidota bacterium
AATTCAATAGTGTTCTTTTTAAAGGCCATTTTCGTTTTAGCCTCTTCAAAATTTGAAGCACTGTTTTCCAATAATCTATAGACAGCTGTAACATCCTTCATGAAATGTATTTTGCTGTTATAAGAGAACCAAATCCATTTTGGATAATCTCCCATCATCCAATTTGACCGTTTTTCCCCGTTTTCCTTTAGGTATAACCGATTTAGATCAGCCCTATAAACGGTGGTTAATGAGGTTATGGGATTTTGAAAAAGAACAGTGTGTTTATTCGATATCTCCCTTCCTCGGGTCTCTTGCCAAAATGTTTTGTTCCTTTGCTCAAATACTTTTGTTTTCGTATAAACCAGGCCATATTCAGGATTTTGCTCTAGGAAATCCACCTGTTTTTGAAGTTTATAAGGGTCAATCCAATAATCGTCTCCTTCGCATTGGGCAATATATTTGCCACGGGACTCATCGGTCACCCATTGAAAGTTTTCGTGCATACCCTTGTTCTCCTTATGTTTTGTGTACTTTACAAGATGTTTTTTGGGATGATCTTTAAGAAACTCCATAACTTCCTCCTCGGTATTGTCTGGAGAATTATCGTCCGCGATTATGAGTTCAATAGGAAAGTTACACTCCTGTATGAGTACACCGCTAATGGCCTCTTTAATAAATTGTGCATGACCATAAGTAATCATAATCACACTCACGGTTATTTCATTATCGACTTTTTTCTTGTCCTTCATAAGGTCCTTATTGGCTTATTAAATACTTTTTTCTATCAATGAATCTTAAATACTGTTTTGTGTCCTTAATAACAAACGACATATCAAATCAACTTCCGCCAAAGTCAAATCGTAATACAATGGCAAACACAAAACCCGCTGTGAAATTTCATCGGTCAAGGGAATTTTTTGGGTGTTTATATAAGGAAGACATTTTCCCAGTGATGGATAAAAATAACGTCTCCCAAATATTTCATTCAATTTCAATTGGTTAAAACATTCCAACATGAATTCTTCGCTTTCGAAAACTAGGGGATAATAGGCATAATTGAAGTTAGAATCTTTATGCCATTTGGGTTTAATAGCCTTAAGGTGTTCTAACTTATCATCATACCTTTCCGTTAAGAGTTTTCGCTGCTCATGTATTTTTTCGACATAATTTAAATTCGCCAAACCCATGGCGGCATGAAACTCCGAATTTTTGCCATTAATACCCAAGTTGTAAAACTTTTCTGGGCCGTCATGACCAAAATTTCTAATATGCGACATTTCCTTGAGTAATTTTGCATCTTTGGTAATGACCAAGCCTCCTTCCCCAGAATGAAAAAGTTTTGTTGCATGTAGACTGCATGTGGAAACATCTCCATATTCAAAAATTGATTTACCGTTCAGGTTTACCCCAAAACAATGCGCCGCGTCATAAATCACCTTCAGATTGTATTTGTCCGCAATTTTTTCAATTGCTTCAACATCACAAGGATTGCCATATACGTGTGTGGCAACTATGGCCGATGTTTTATCAGTAATTGCCTTTTCTATTTTTGTGGGGTCTATGTTCAGACTGTTTTTATCAATATCTACAAATACAGGTTTGCAGCCTTCCCAAACAATACTGCTGGTAGTGGCCACATACGTAAAAGGTGTAGTAATGATTTCTCCTTTTAATCCTAAAGCCTTGATGGCAATTTGCAAGGCTACGGTACCATTTGTTACGAACAATAAATGTTTGACCCCTAAATGTTCTTTTAATTTAATTTCCAAATCACTGGCCAAAGGCCCCATATTGGTCAACCATTGACGTTTCCAAATACCATGTAATAGAATATCATAATCTTCCTTTGGAGGTAAAAAAGGCAAAGTAATGGGAATCATAATTTCCTGGTTTTTATTATAGTTAAAAGATGCACCATTGGACGCAATTTGAACAAAAATCCAATGGTAAAATAAAATAAAACTCCAACCGCGAGCGCAACAGAAATTTGGGTTAGGTTTGAATAGTCCTGCATCAAATTTATAGAGTAACTCATCACTAAGAATAGCAGTCCAGTTAATAGAAGAATGGGCACCATGTCCATCAGTTGATTTTTGGTGCTATAGGCCATCATTGATCCACTGTAGAATGTGTTTATTAATAAACTGAAAACGGACGCAAAAACGGAGCTCCACACCAAACCATAAATACCAAATTGGAAACCTACGACAATTCCAAGCGCTAAAAAGGCCTTTTTTAGGAGCTCTAATTTTAGGAATAGGTCACTTCTCCCATATACTTTAAGAATGTTTAGATTAAAAGCATGTACGGGATATAATAAGGCAGCCAAACTTAAAATCTTAAAAAATGGAACTGCTGGTAACCATTGCTCTCCAAGAACCATTTCAAATAAGGGTCTTGAAATCGCTGCACCACCTAACATTAAAGGGGCCATTAAAAAAAAAGTGAGCTGAAGTAACCTTGCATAGACTTCGGACAATTTTGACTTGTTATCTTGTAGTTTCGAAAGCATGGGGTAGGTCACCTTATCTATAACCCCGGTCAATGTGACCGAAGGGTAATCATTAAAACGTTGGGCCCTTTCATAATGCCCTAAGGTTTGAATGGGAAAAAATTTTCCAATAATGACATTATAACTATTCTTGAATACGGTATCAATTAGTGTAGAAAGCATGAGCTTGTACCCAAAATTATAATGGAAACCAAACTTTTCCTTTGAAAAAGCAAAATTAGGCTTCCAAGAGGAGTTTATCCAGAGCAGTATGGTTAGCAAAATTTGGGTGGTTATATGCATAAAGACGATACTCCAAACCCCGTAACCTTTATAGGCTAAAAGTAATCCGATCAAGGCCCCAAGAATGGTACTGGGCATATTGAAGAGAACCAGCTTTTTGAACTCCATATGCTTGGTTATTAGCGCCAACTGTACTGCGGAGAGTGCCGATAACACAAAAATTAAACAATAGACTCTAATAACGTCAACTAGTATTTCTTGGTTGTAAAAGTTCGCGATGAATGGGGCCAGAACGTAAAGTATTGCATACACCAAAGTACTCATCCCCAAATTAGCGTAAAACACGGAAGTGTAATCCAAGGAGTTTGTTTCTTGGGCTCGAATAAGTGAAGAAGTCATACCACTATCCACTAAGGCTCTCCCCATGGCAATAAATACGGCAATCATACCAATTAAACCGAACTCGGCGGGTCCTAACCAACGTGCCAAAATAAGCATTACCAAAAAGGTTAAGCCCTTTACAAATATTGCGTCCGCAGCGTTCCAAACAAAACCGTATATCGTTTTAAGCTTTAACGACATTCACTATGTGATTAAGTTTTGCAGGTATTTGTAGTATTCCCCTTTAAATCCGGAAATTCTTTTTCTAAGTTCATCTTTGCTGATCCATTTATAGAGAAGTGCTATTTCCTCCAAGCAACCCAATTTTAGTCCCGTTCTTTTCTCGACGGCTTTTACAAATTCCGTCGCTTCCGTAAGTGCCTCATGGGTACCGGTATCCAGCCAAGCGAATCCGCGACTTAAAATTTCAAGCTTTAGCTTTTTATCGCCGAGGTATTTTTCATTAATAGAGGTTATTTCCAATTCCCCCCTGTGGCTAGGTTCAACATTTTTTGCAATATCCACAACACTATTTGGATAGAAATATAAACCAACCACGGCGTAATTGGATTTGGGGTTTTCGGGTTTTTCTTCGAGACTTAAAACCTCTTTGTTTTCATTAAATTCGACCACGCCATATCGTGAAGGGTCAGTGACATAATTGCCATATACCACGGCTTTGTTCTCCTTAGAGACCGTCTCAATGGCATTAAGCAGCAATTTTTGCAAACCGGCACCGTAAAATATATTATCTCCAAGGACAAGTGCCACGCTGTCATCTCCAATAAACTTTTCACCAATGATAAATGCCTGGGCCAAACCTTCTGGTTTTGGCTGTTCTTTATAGAACAACTGTATACCGCAATCGGAGCCGTCGCCTAAAAGTTCTTTAAATCGTGGTAAATCAATTGGGGTTGAAATAATTAGAATTTCCCTTATCCCCGCCAACATAAGAACGGATAAAGGATAATATATCATTGGTTTATCATAAATTGGAAGAAGTTGTTTTGAGGTACCTTTTGTTATTGGATATAATCGTGTACCCGAACCTCCTGCCAGAATAATACCTTTCATTATTTGCTAATTATATTGTGATTCATAATACTTTTGATAGGCTCCGCTGGTTACATTGTCAAGCCATCGTTTATTGGCCAAATACCAATCTATGGTTTTGGAGAGTCCCTCCTCAAAGGTTACACTAGGCGACCAACCAAGCTCTTTGTTAATTTTTGTAGCGTCGATGGCATATCTTAAATCGTGACCTGGTCTATCTTTTACGTAACTGATCAGTTTTTCACTGCTTCCCTTTTCCCGCCCCAGTTTCTCGTCCATCTGACGACAAAGAAGTTTTACCAAGTCAATATTTTTCCACTCATTGAAACCACCAATATTATAGGTTTCCTTGTTTTTGCCTTTATGAAGCACAAGATCAATAGCAATTGAGTGATCTACAACAAACAGCCAATCCCTCGTATAATTTCCATCTCCATAGACGGGTAATGGTTTATGGTGTATTATATTATTTATGAAAAGAGGTATTAGTTTTTCCGGAAAATGGTTTGGACCATAGTTATTGGAACAATTGGTGATGACATACGGCAGGTCATACGTTTCCCCATAGGCCCTCACAAAATGATCGGAACTGGCCTTTGAAGCTGAATAGGGAGAATTTGGATCGTAGGGGGTGGTTTCCTCAAATAAACCGGTTTCTCCCAAAGAACCATAAACCTCGTCCGTACTAACATGATAAAAGCGCTTACCGAACCAACGGTCTTTCCAAAGATTGGTAAAGGCGTTAAGAAGTGTCATTGTTCCAATAATATTAGTCTCTGCAAAAGCCATTGGATTACTGATCGATCGGTCAACATGGGACTCAGCGGCCAGATGAATAACAGCATCAAACCGAAATTCTTGAAAAATTGAGTTGACGTACTGTTGATTGGTAATATTGCCATGGAGAAAAGTATAATTAGGTCGATTCTCTATGTCCATTAAATTTTCTAAGTTGCCCGCATAGGTCAATGCATCAATATTGTAAATGTAATAGTTGGGATAATTATTGACAAATCGCCTAACCACATGCGAACCAATGAATCCTGCACCGCCGGTAATCAAAATTTTTTTGTAGTTGGTTTTGTATGTCATTATTGGTAGAATTGATTAGATCTATGTTGGTTAATTTCTATGGCATTTTATTTCCATACATAGTGTTTTCAAAAATGGTAACGGTTTTAAGGGTTTTAAATTTTAATTCGAAGATATTTTATATCAAAAGAAGTAATTTCAATATTCGATTAATTACAAGAAAAGATATACCATCTACGTTTTCAACAAGATGCGATTTAGATTGGTCAAACGAGTAATTGTCTAAGTCCAAGAATAGGTATTGGAATCGTACGGTAACCTTAAGTCGTATCCCCGATAATATGGATTTAAATATAAAACCACTAGCAAACGACCCATGTTCTAAATGTGTTGTGCCTAACTTTCAAAAGTATGATTTGTCCTAGCTAAAAGTGGTCTTAAGAATTGCAGTATCTTAATGTTTATCCTTATTTCCATTAAAGCTTTTAGTTGAGTTGTATTATGAACATCGGATCCCAGAAAGTCAATTAATCCCTCGGCCAACAATTTAAAGGCCCTTTTTTGAACCCCTTTGCCATAATAGATTCCTAAAGACAATAAATTCAATTGGTAAGACAAACCCTCACTTTTATAGAAGGAATGGTTCTTGAAATAATGGTATCTCTCAGGATGGGCCAAAATAGGAAAGAATCCGTTTTTCAGTATTTTTTCAACAGCGACGTCAAAATTAATTGACGGCTGCAGATATGACATTTCTATTAATAAGAATTGACCATTTAAGGGTAAAATTTCTCCTCTCCCCAAAACTGTTTCAAAGTTGGCATCAATCATATGCTCTGCGGCATAGTTCAGGGTAATATCGCTAATGGCAAGTTTTTCAAGTTCCTTCTTAAGCTTTTTGTAGGATTTTTTTATGGTTTTTGGAGTATTATCATAATAATTACTCATAATATGGGGTGTACAGATAAAGTCTCTTATACCAAATTCTCCAAAAGCTTTAATTAGTTCAACCGATTCATTTACATCCTTGGCACCATCATCAATTTTAGGAAGTATATGATTATGAATATCTACAAATCCTTCAAGATGGTCAACTAGATACTCATTTTTATTAAAAATATGGAACATGCCACAAATTGGAAATGTAAAGATAGGTTATAAAGCTAAATAGTATTACGCTATTATTTCCCGATGCAGAAATTGGAAAATATATTTCCCAACAGGTCATCGGTGGTCACACTTCCTGTAATCTCTCCCAAATGGAACAAGGCCTCACGGATATCAATCGCCATTAAATCACTGGCTATATCAATTTCCATGGCCTCCTTTACTTTTTGAATGGCTTCAAGTGCTTTGAGCAAGGCATCATAATGCCTATTGTTTGTGATAATGGTATCATTTTTCCCCAATTCACCCGCGTTTGATAACTGTAATAGTCTGTTCCGTAACGCCTCAATGCCCTTACTTTGTTTTGCTGAGATAAGTGCGATGGTGCTATTTTTCTTTTTTAAAGCGTCCAAATGTGTCGTCGTTCCTTCATCAATTTTATTGACAACCACTATGATTTTCTTGTTGGGATATTTTTTCTTCAGTGTATTGATTTCCTCCAGATGGGTTCGTGCCGCATCTACCAAGTGAAGTACTAGGGAAGCCTGTTCAATTTTTTCATAGGCACGCTCTATGCCTATTCTTTCAACTTGATCCTGCGTTTCTCGAATACCGGCGGTATCTATAAAGCGAAAATTAATTCCGCCAATGGAGATTTGATCTTCAACGGTATCCCTTGTGGTGCCGGCGATATCACTTACAATGGCACGTTCTTCATTAAGCAGTGTGTTCAATAAGGTCGATTTGCCTACGTTGGGTTCCCCTACTATAGCAACCGGAATACCGTTTTTAATAACATTGCCCAAGGCAAAAGAGTCGATCAACCGCTCCAGCACATCGGTAATTCTGTTTAAAAGTTGGTTGAACCGGAATCTATCGGCAAACTCCACATCTTCCTGTGAAAAGTCAAGTTCAAGCTCAATAAGCGAAGCAAAATTTAAAAGTTCTTCACGTAAATGTTGGATTTCATTACTGAATCCACCACGCATTTGCTGAATGGCTATTTGGTGCGAGGATGCGCTATCACTTGCGACAAGGTCGGCGACTGCCTCGGCTTGGCTTAGATCCATTTTGCCGTTAAGAAAAGCACGTAAGGTAAATTCTCCTGGGGTTGCCATTCTGCAACCATTTCTTAAGAACAATTGAATGAGTTGCTGTTGGATATAGGGAGATCCATGGCATGAAATTTCTGCCACGTTTTCACCAGTGTAGGAATGGGGACCTTTGAATATGGACACCAAAACCTTGTCCAGCATATTTTCATTTTCAACAATATGGCCAAGATGTATGGTATGACTTTTTTGGGAAGTCAAATTTTTCTTTCCAACCGGTTGGAACTTATTGGAAACAATCTCAATGGCATCAGGCCCGGATATGCGAATAACCGCGATGGCTCCTATTCCTGGTGCGGTAGCTAAGGCAATTATGGTATCTTCTTGAAACATCGTGCAAAATTACAAATAAGCCCATTTGTTGTAACATTTTTGATAACATCGCTACATATTAAATACATCAATCAATTACAAAATGGAATTAGTTAACAATACGGTTTTACGAAAAGACAATACGCTGTTGGCCATAACACATTTGTCACAGTTATTGCATTATTTTCCGGGGTTTGGCGGGTTTTTGGTACCCCTCATCATCTGGTTGACTTCAAGAAAGAATGTAGAAGGTATGGATGCGCATGGGAAGTCCATCATCAACCTACAGCTGAGCCTTTTGCTTTACATCATTCTAAGTATTCCGGCAATTTTGCTCTTAGGTTTGGGAATCCTTACGTTGATCGGCGTAGGTATTTTGGGATTTGTTCTTCCTATTGTAAATGCAGTAAAAGCATCAAACGGAGAGGCACCATCCTATTTTTTGACCATAAAGTTCCTTTAAATAAAGTCAAGGGGAAATTCTGGACTTCTTGGTATATGGAACAAGCCACTTGTTTAGTTGTTCAGCATAACAGGCATAACGAGCATGGTGACCTGTTCCCCTTCGTACAATCCATCTGAAGGGGTCAAGATGCCAGCCCTATTGGGCAAACTCATTTCCAAGATAACATCATCCGAAGAAAGGTTGTTCAACATTTCTACCAAGAAGCGGGAATTAAATCCTATTTGCATGTCATCACCCTGATAAGAACAGCTCAAACGTTCCTCAGCCTTATTGCTGTAGTCCACATCCTCTGCCGAAATATTGAGTTCCGCACCCGCTATCTTCAAACGAATTTGATGGGTTGTTTTATTGGAAAAAATGGACACCCTTCTAACAGAGCTTAAAAACTGATTTCGGGAAATGGCTAATTTATTGGGGTTTTCCTTGGGAATAACAGCCTCATAATTAGGGTATTTTCCATCGATAAGCCGACAAATAAGCTCTGTTTCGTCAAAAGAAAATTTTGCATTGCTCTCGTTGTATTCAATTTTTACATCGGACTCGGAACCGGCCAAAATGCCCTTAAGAAGATTAAGGGGCTTTTTGGGCATAATGAATTCTGCTACCTCACTGGCGCTGATATCACTTCGGGTATATTTTACCAGTTTGTGGGCATCTGTGGAAACAAAAGTTAAGTTTTCTGGAGAAAACTGGAAAAATACCCCGCTCATCACTGGCCTCAAATCATCATTACCGGCCGCAAATATGGTTTTTGAAATAGCCGTTGCCAAAATATCCCCTAAAACCATTGTGGAGCTTGGATTGGTCAATTCAACCGCTTTTGGGAATTCGTTTCCATCAGCATAGGCCAGGGCATATTTACCGTGGTTTGAGCTAATTTCTACCGTGTTATTGTCCTCAGCCACAAAGGTCAAAGGCTGTTCAGGAAAAGTTTTTAAGGTATCCAAGAGCAGTCTTGCGGGTACCGCAATAACCCCTTCAGACTCCGAATCAACCTGTAAAACAGAACTCATGGTGGTTTCCAAATCCGAGGCGGATACCCTAAGGTTTTGTTGTTTTAGGTCGAACAAAAAATTATCCAAAATGGGCAACGTGTTACTGGAATTAATAACACCTCCCAATACTTGCAATTGCTTTAACAAATAAGAACTGGATACAATAAACTTCATTGAATCTATTTTGTTGATGAAAATCGTCTAAATTCCCATTAGACCACGGCTAGAGACAAATATATTTTAAAAGTATTGGCTAAGGAAACTTAGTTATCAACACTAAGCTGCAAATTTTCTTTTTCTCCAATACGTCTGAAGCCCCCCTGCCAGCAAAACTAAAAATAGCGGCATCCCAATGGTCAATAGGCGCCATTTGGTTTTGTGGCCTGCTACCTTTTCAACATCCAATACGGGAATGGACACGTTTTTACCCCTAACATTTATAAACCCTCCGTCATCCAACAAATAATTGATGCAATTCACCAAAAATTCCTTGTTGCCATAAGAGCTGCCCGTCCATTTATCATAGCCCAGTTCCAAGGGTCTTCCCTGCTGTAACTGATTTTTGATAATATCCCCATCTGCGATGACAATCATCTTATTTTCTTTGCCTTTTTCCAAATCTTCTTGAAGTTTAATGGGCTTGACCCGATTTAAATAGGCAGAAGAAAATTTTCCCTCCAACAACACGGCCAACGGAAAACCACTGTTGGGCGGATAATCCTCTTTTTTCAGCGGAGCATTCACTCGATCTAACCCTATCTGTAGGGGCACCCTTTCTGTTTTGGATAGGGGGGAAGATTGTAAGAGGACCGTTTTTTTATTGTCGTTGGCCAAGGTGTCAATGGTATTGGCAAACTGTAATCGTACCGCTTCGATATTGTTGTTGATGGGATGATCGTTCTTGGAGAAGACCATGGGGTGATATACCCAGGGCAATGGATTGTATTGGGATTCACTTGCTTCTCCATTGGCAAGAACGATAGGCGTGTTGTAAAGGTCGTTGATCAATAGGGGATTGATACGCAATCCATATTTAAAGAAAAAATCATCAAGGTTCAGATCCTTTCTTAAGGCAACATTGCTTCCAGTCCCATTAAAAAGACTGTCAAGTTCCATGGCAACCTGGTCAATCATCCACAACGATTTTCCACCCTGTAAAATATACTGATCTAATACATACTTTTCCTTTTCGGTAAACGCCTGGGTGGGCTTGGCTATTAACGCCAGATCAAATGCTGAAAGTTGATGCAATAACTTTAAAGCGTCCTTTCCGGTAGAGTCCAAGGTAATGGCACCTATGTTGTAGTATTCTTTGAGATTGGTCAGTAAGTCCGCAATATAGTGATCCGCCAGTTCCCCATTTCCCTTTAGCACAGCAATTTTTTTCTTTTCTACGATTTGTAGCTTATTGAACGCATCCGCAAAGGCGTACTCCAAATTTTGAACGGAGTTGTTGATTCTTTCTTCTAGGGTTGCACCCAATTTATTTTTTAGCAAGGGAACCTTTACGGTTTTGTTCTTGTAGTTGATCATGGCCCAAGGAAATACCAATTCCTGGGTGGTTTTTCCATTTTCTTCAATAGTAATACTGGCTGGTCTTAGACCTAGTTGTTGGAGGTTGGCTATGGTTTCATTCCTTATTTCAGGTTCCTCCAATGGGTCAACCCTATTGTAGATGATATTTCCGTTTTCAGCTTGAAATTGTTCTAAAAGCAGAACAGTTTCTTTTTGTAACCTGGCGAACTCCCCAGGTAAGTCTCCATCCAACAAAACATCCACAACGACTGGGGACCTGAAATTTTGGGTGGTCTCCAACGTGGCTTGGGACAACGTAAAACGTTGATCTTCGGTAAGGTCAAAACGCTGATAGACATAATTGGAAACGGTATTGACCAAGACTACCGCTAAAAATGCAAGAAATATGGTTGGCACTTTTTTCATTTGGACATATTTTGATTGGATAATCTGGAAACGGCCAAAAAAATGAAAAAAGCGGTTATGCTTAAGAAGTAAAAGATATTCCTAGTATCAAGAACACCCCTTGAAATATCCTCAAAATGGGCTTTGGCCCCGAAACCTTTTAGGTATTGTTGCATGTTTCCATCGGAAGCTAAAGTCGAGATGGCCTCAGGGCCATAGAACACAACAAAACAAAGTACAGCACCGAGGACAAAGGCGAATAGTTGATTGTCCGATAAGGAAGAGGCGAATATTCCCATACTGCAGTACAATGCCAAAAGGAAAATAGTTCCGAAATAAGAACCTATAACCAGGCCAACATCATAATTTCCCGGTGTGATTCCCAAATCTGAAATGGCAAAAACATAAACGATGGTCGGAACCAAGGCGATAAGTCCAACTGCAACGGCTCCTAAAAACTTACCTAGAACAATTTTAGTTTTGGAAATGGGTTTTATCAACAACAGTTCCAAAGTACCCAGCTTTCGCTCTTCGGATAGGCTCCGCATGGTAATCGCTGGAATCAAAAAAAGAAATCCCCAAGGTAGGAGCAGAAAAAAATTGCTCAAATCGGCAAATCCGTAATCGAAAATATTGAAGCTCCCCCTAAATACCCATAGGAACAACCCATTGATTAGGATAAAAAACAATACGATTAGGTAACCTATGGGAGCGTTGAAAAAAGAATGTAGTTCTTTCTTAAAAATAGCCATCATAATGTTAAGCTAAGGTAACTCTATTGGTGACACTCCATGCCTCTGGCTTGTCTTGAAACAGTTTTTTGGTTTGACCCCATATGGATTTGAAAAACTCAGAATTTTTATAGGCCTCAAGATCCATTTCCGCTTCCCATTTGCTATAGGTAAAAAAAACATTGGGGTGTTTTTTATCTTGGTACAATTCCAAAAATTGACACCCTTCAAAATTGCGGATGGTCTCTTTTGTGTCTTCAAACAATGCTTCAAAGCTAGAAATATTTTCTTCTTTAAAGGTCAATTTTACAATCCTGATCAGCATTTAAAGAAAATTTATGGTTATGATGTCCTGGTGCTTTAAACCGATTAGGGATGATGCCCCCCCCACGGTTTTTAAATCGCTTTTAAAGATGGATAGTTCCAAGTGGCCAGCAGAATTGAATAGGGCTAAAAAATCACTGGCCCCTTTTCTTTGATTTTTGGGGAGCTCAAAATCTATAAGCTCGGAATACGTATTGAAGATTACAGTAAGCGTATGACTTCGGGCAATCACCTCAAACGAACGACCATTGCGGTACGCTTCAAAAAGTGCTTTGGTAATACTGGTTACTGCATTTCCGTAATGGTCAATGTAAATAACGTTACCCGTAATGGTGGCCCCATTGTTGGACAGCCTGGGTGCTATTACCTTTACTTCTTTTAGACCGCTGAAGGGTTGACCAACCACTTCCATTTTACCCCCGCGCGCCAAATGACAGGCCACTTTAACGAAGACCTCCAGTTCAGGAAAGGAGCTGGGTGCAGTATCCGGCAAGCTAATCCTGTTGAGTTTTTCTGGCTTTATTTCCGAGGTGAGTATGGAAAGTATCCCATTATTTGCAGAGATAAAATAATGCCCCTCTATCAACGCAAGAATATGTTCGTTTTCAGGTGACCATTCCGATTCCAAACCTATAATATGAATGCTTCCTTTGGGAAATTCTGAATAGGTGCATTTAAGTATGTACGCACATTCATGCACATCAAAGGGAGAAACCTCATGGGAAATATCAATAATGGTGGTTTCCGGAACCTCCGAAAGAATCCTTCCCTTGATTGCAGCCACAAAATGGTCTTTTGTTCCAAAATCAGTGGTTAAAGTAATAATGGCCATAAAGGATTATTGAAAGAATTCTTGATGCTAAAAAATGAATTTTGGTTAAGTTTGTTGGTAAATTTACGCAGAACTCATCTGTTCTTTTTGGATTAAGGTAAAAATTATGGGTTTAGCACCCCATTCAAGATTTTTTAGGCTTCAGAGCCCGTCTGTGGAGCACAAAAATGGTGAAGAGTGGATACCAAAACACCTCTTTAGCCGATTCGGAAAGACCAAATGGGTGCTGTAAGGAAAACAAGGAATCTTCCTTACCCCACTAACTTCTAATAGTAATTTTTTGAACGAATTAATCATTGAACTCACCGAGATTAGTCCAAGGGAATTTTTTGGGCTTCAAAATGAAAATATAGAGCTGCTCAAAAAGTACTTTCCCAAACTAAAAATAGTAGCGAGGGGGAACAAAGTAAAAGTCTATGGCGATGAAGAGATGTTGGAAGAGTTTGATCGTCGTTTTGACATGATTACCGAGCATTTTGCCAAATACAACAAGTTGGATGAAAATGCCATTGAACGGGTGCTGACAAGTGACGGCAAGGAGGATTATCAATCATCCAAGTCCAGTGGGGAGGTGCTGGTGCACGGGGTGAACGGGAGGTTGATAAAAGCCCAAACGGTCAACCAAAGAAGAATGGTGGATGCTTGTGCCAAAAATGATATGGTCTTTGCCATTGGTCCAGCAGGAACGGGAAAGACCTACACTGGGGTTGCACTAGCCGTAAAGGCGTTGAAAGAGAAACAAGTACGTCGCATCATTCTGACCAGGCCCGCTGTAGAGGCTGGAGAGAATCTGGGATTCCTTCCCGGGGACTTGAAAGAAAAACTAGATCCATACATGCAACCGCTCTATGATGCCCTCCGGGATATGATAGCGACCGAAAAACTGGAAAAATACATTGAAGACGGTACCATACAGATTGCTCCAATGGCCTTTATGCGTGGAAGGACATTGGATAATGCTTTTGTGATACTGGACGAGGCCCAGAATACCACCCATGCCCAGATGAAGATGTTCTTGACAAGAATGGGCAAGAATGCCAAATTTCTGTTGACGGGCGATCCGGGCCAAATTGACCTTCCAAGACGCGTGATTTCAGGATTAAAAGAAGCATTACTTATCTTAAAGAACGTCAACGGTATAAGTATCATCCACTTGGATGACAAGGATGTAATACGTCATAAATTAGTGAAAAAGGTAATTGACGCCTACAAAAATATTGAGCACCAAAACCAGTACTAACATGGGGTCAAACACGTTAATGCATACCGATTTTAGTTTTTTAGGTCAAAAATCGGTGTATAGGGGAAAGGTTCGTGAGGTTTACGAACTGGAAAACGAGGTTTTGGTAATGGTGGCGACCGATAGACTTTCCGCTTTTGATGTGGTTATGCCCAAAGGGATACCGTTTAAAGGTCAGATTTTAAATCAAATAGCCACTAAAATGATGAAGGCTACCGAGGATATTGTTCCCAATTGGCTGTTGTCCGCTCCTGACCCCAATGTGGCCGTGGGTAAGGCTTGTGATCCCTTTAAGGTAGAAATGGTAATACGTGGATACCTTTCGGGTCATGCGGCAAGGGAATATAATGTGGGTAAACGGATGCTTTGTGGCGTGCCCATGCCGGAAGGAATGCAAGAAAACGACAAATTCCCTGAGCCAATAATCACTCCGGCTACAAAAGCGGAAAAAGGCGACCATGACGAAGACATCTCACGTGAGGACATTCTAGAACGGGAAATTGTATCCGAAGCGGACTACGAGGTTTTGGAAGAATATACTAGGGCCTTATTTTATAGAGGTAGCGAAATGGCCGCTCAACGCGATCTGATTTTGGTCGACACAAAGTACGAGTTTGGCAAGACCAAAGACGGTGAAATTGTATTGATCGATGAAATCCATACCCCAGATTCTTCAAGATATTTTTATGCAAAGGGGTATCAAGAGCGCCAGGATAGGGGAGAACCCCAAAGGCAATTGTCCAAAGAGTTTGTTCGCCAATGGCTGATTTCCAAGGGTTTTCAAGGACTTGAAGGTCAGCAAGTACCTGAAATGGATGATAAATACATTGAATCGGTTTCTGATCGCTATGTTGAACTTTACGAAAATATTACAGGTGAAGTATTTCAAAAAGCGGATGTTTCCAATATCTACGAGCGGATTGCCGATAATATTTCTTCTTATTTAAAAAGCCTTTAGGATAGACTGCATTTCCTTCCAAAAGAACCGTGGCATATGGTGTTTGTTAAGTATTGGGCCCGTAATCTTGAACAATTATTTTGTTTAACGCTAAATTGATATATTTATGCTAAAATAATATAGTCACAATGGAATCCTGTCCAAATTGTTCTTCCGATCAATTCATCAACGCCGTAATTATTAAAAAACGACAGCGTTACAAATGTAAATCCTGTGGCTATTTCTTTACGGTGGGGAAGTTGGGGAAGCAAATTGATGATTATTATGTGAATAAGGCATTACAATTGTATTTGGAGGGGTTGACCTATCGAGAAATAGAACGTATTCTAGGGGTTTCCCACGTATCTGTAATGAATTGGGTCCGAAAGTACAATATTAAGCGTCCCTACAATGCAAAATACCATCCTACCTATAAAATTCTGAGCCAAATTGAGTTGCAGGACTATTTTCAAAAACCGGAGAATATTTCGGGGGCTGGGGTATTGGTCACAGAGTTGGGGGATAAGTTTATGCTTATAAAATGGGAACGTTTCAGGGATTGAATATACTTATTTAGCAAAAAAATATATTAACTTTTTTTTTAGAACTTTTTTTAGGATGTTCGTAGGGCATGCAACAAACCAATAACATCTTAAAAATGAAAAAAATACTTTTTGGGCTAGCACTTTCAATACTAGCGGTAACTGTTACATTTTCACAGGGAAACACTGAATATACAGGAGGTTACAAGGTGAAGTTTAACGAAGATGGTTCAAAGTATCTCCGTATCATAGCGTGGGGTCAATTTTGGGCACAATACGATGATAACGTTGCAGATGACGCTTCCGAACTCAACTTTAGCATTAGGCGCGCAAGGGTTTTAACTTTTACACAGTTAAACGAAAAGTTCTTGATTTTGACCCATTGGGGACTTAACAGTCTAAACGGAAACAATACAAGTCCCCTTGGTTTTGGGGAAAACGCACAACTCTTCTTTCATGATTTTTGGGGAGAGTGGAAGATTACCAAGGGTTTTGATGTTGGGGCGGGCCTCCATTATTGGAACGGTATTTCACGTTTAAACAATCAAAGTACCCTAAACATGATGACATTGGATAATAATCGTCAGTCATGGGCCACTATAGGCCTTTCAGATCAGTTTGCCAGACATATTGGGGTTTACGCAAAAGGTAAATTGGGAAGACTCCAATATCGTATTGCCTTCAATGAGGCCGGAAACAGTACCTTGGATACCAGAGATCCGGTTGCAGATGGAGTTACGGTATATGGTGGACGAAGAATCTTAGGTTCGGCGGATGCCGGGAAAGTACTTCAGGGATATTTTGATTACAACTTTCTCGACCAAGAATCTAACTTTTTGCCCTACAAGGTCGGTTCTTATCTGGGTACTAAAAAAGTGTTTAACATTGGGGCAGGCTTTTTTAACCACAAGGATGGTGTAGTGGAAGCTGATGGCGAAGGAGCCAGTGTAAACATCTTTGCAGTGGATGCTTTTTATGACGCCCCTCTGGGTCAGGACGGCTCCGCCATTACCGCCTATGCCGTTTTTCAGAATAATGATTATGGGGAGAATTATAATTTTGGACCCTACGCCACAGGAAATATGGTTTATGGACATGTTGGGTATTTAGTGGCCGGGCCAAAGGACAAAACCCGTTTTCAGCCCTATGTATCTTATAATACAAGGTCCATTGATGCTATTGATGACAATGCTTCGCGATTGGGATTGGGCGCTAACATTTTTATGACCGGTCACCACTCCAAACTTAGCTTGGAATATGCAAGATCAAAAGTCGGTGATGGGGACAGTACTGGAATAGTCACACTTCAAGCAATGATTTATTTATAAAAACCAACAAATTATGTCAGAAAAACAGGAAAAGGCTTCCGCCTATTGGAAAGAGAATCTGCGGTATTTGGTCATTTTATTGGCCATATGGTTCGGAGTTTCTTATGGAGCGGGCATTTTATTTAAAGATGCTTTGAACAGTATTAAAATGGGTGGATTTAAACTAGGATTTTGGTTCGCACAGCAGGGCTCCATTTACGTATTTGTCATTTTGATTTTCGTTTATGTGCGATTGATGAACAAACTGGACAAAAAATACGGCTACGATGTCGATTAACTAACCAAAAACAATTGTAATTATGAGTGATGTACAAATTTGGACCTATGTATTGGTAGCGCTGACATTTGGTCTCTATATAGGAATCGCAATTTGGTCCAGGGCCGGTTCTACCAAAGAGTTTTATGTTGCCGGGGGTGGGGTTTCCCCTTTGGCCAATGGTATGGCCACTGCGGCGGACTGGATGTCGGCAGCCTCTTTTATTTCAATGGCGGGTATCATTTCCTTTGCGGGCTATGACGGTGCTGTTTATTTAATGGGTTGGACCGGAGGTTATGTCCTTTTAGCACTTTTATTGGCACCATATTTGAGAAAATTTGGAAAATTTACGGTACCTGATTTTATTGGGGAACGTTACTACTCTAAAACGGCCCGTGTGGTCGCTGTGATTTGCGCTCTTATCGTTTCCTTTACCTATGTTGCAGGACAAATGCGGGGGGTTGGTATCGTGTTCTCGCGTTACCTTGAGGTTGATATCAATACGGGAGTTATTATCGGTATGGTCATTGTGTTGTTCTACGCCGTATTGGGAGGCATGAAGGGAATAACCTATACCCAGGTAGCGCAGTATTGTGTGCTGATTTTTGCTTTCATGGTACCGGCCATCTTTATCTCCATTCAGATGACGGGTAATCCGATCCCACAATTGGGATTTGGTGGAACATTGTCGGATGGTTCTGGAACCTATTTGTTGGATAAATTGGACGGCCTATCCACTGAGCTCGGTTTTGCGGAATACACCAATGGTTCCAAAAGCTTAATTGATGTGTTCGCCATTACCTTTGCCTTGATGGTCGGTACTGCCGGCCTACCTCACGTAATCGTTCGGTTCTTTACCGTCAAAAGGGTCAAAGATGCCAGAAAATCAGCAGGTTTGGCCTTATTGTTTATCGCAATTCTATATACCACTGCCCCAGCAGTTGCAGTTTTTGCAAGGACCAACCTAATTGAAACCGTTAGTGAAAAAGAATATGCAGACATGCCCCAATGGTTTAAGAATTGGGAAACTACTGGCCTCATAGGCCACGACGACAAAAATGGCGATGGTGTAATCCAATATGTGGCCAATCCAGAAATCAATGAACTAAAGGTGGATCGAGATATCATGGTATTGGCAAATCCTGAGATTGCCAACCTGCCCGCCTGGGTTATCGGTTTAATTGCAGCAGGAGGTTTAGCCGCAGCCCTATCAACTGCTGCAGGTTTGTTGTTGGTCATTTCGTCCTCGGTATCGCATGATTTGATTAAAAATGTGATTAAGCCCGATATTTCAGAGCGCGGAGAACTCTGGGCAGCCAGGGGATCTGCAGCCGTTGCCGTCGTTATAGCCGGTTTGTTCGGGATTTATCCACCTGGTTTTGTGGCGGCTGTGGTGGCACTGGCCTTTGGCCTGGCAGCAGCATCGTTCTTCCCTGCAATTATATTGGGAATTTTCTATAAGAAAATGAACAGTAAGGGGGCTATTGCAGGTATGATCGTTGGTATTTCCTTAATGCTGTTCTACATGTTGAAATTTAAATTCGGAATATTTGATGGAGGCAAGACCGCAGTGGCTGGATTAAAAGATAGCTGGTGGTTCGGAATTTCCCCGGAAGGGTTTGGTACCATTGCCATGCTGGTCAACTTCATGGTGTCTTTAGTGGTCAATGGATTTACGGAAGAACCACCAGAAGAAGTTCAAGAGATTGTTGAAAATATTAGAATTCCTAGTGGTGCAGGTGAAGCCTCATCACATTGATTATACTTAGTTGGTTATCGAAAGCGGTGTGGTATTTATATGCCGCGCCGTTTTCGTAATTTTAAAGAAGGACAACGTATGAAAATGAAGAAACGACATCAGCAAAAATTAGTGGTTTTGGGCATTGTTCTATTTTTTATCTGGAACGTACCCTTTGTTTCTATTTTTGATGGTGATTTTCAGGTTTTGGGGTTTCCTGCCTTTTATATCTTCATTTTTTTGAGCTGGTTGTTTTCCATTATCATAGCATATACCATTCTCAAAAAGTTCTATGAGTAATTATGTACTCATATTAATAATCATTACCTATTTGGCCCTTCTTTTTTTCTTGGCCTATTGGGCGGAAAAACAGCACAAGGGCAAATGGGTAAACAATCCCTATATCTACGTGCTATCCTTGGCGATTTATTGTACTGCATGGACGTATTACGGTAGTGTAGGTATAGCTTCTAAATCGGGAATCAGTTTTTTGGCCATCTATTTGGGCCCGGTAATTGCGCTACCCCTTTGGATTGTTTTGATGCGGAAAATCATCCGGATTTCCAAGCAGCATAAAATTTCGAGCATTGCAGATTTTGTTTCCCTCCGTTATGGAAATAACAGACTCTTGGGAGCTTTGGTCACCCTTGCCTGCCTTTTGGCGGTTATTCCCTATGTCTCCTTACAGTTAAAGGCGGTTTCCGAAACATTTGCCTTGGTATCGGGTAAAAACAGCTACGTGTCAACCGGTATTTGGGACGACTCCACATTTTACATTGCATTGCTCATTGCCATTTTTGTAGCTTTTTTCGGCACCCAGTCCACGGATGCTTCAAAAGGTAAAAGGGGTATTATGGCCACTATCGCCTTTGAGTCGGTCCTAAAACTTGTGTTCTTTTTGCTCATAGGAATTTTTGTGGTCTATTTTCTATTTGATGGAACGGCAGATATTTACCAAAAAGCATCCCTTACGGAAAATTTTAAACAGCTGAGTTCTTTTGGAGATCTGGAAAATGGGTTTGATTGGATGTTCACCATCTGCCTTTCATTTTTCGCCATTTTTTTATTGCCCCGTCAGTTCCATGTAGCAGTTGTTGAGAATCAAGATGTGAACCACTTGAAAAAAGCCATTTGGCTTTTCCCTCTATATTTACTGCTCTTTAACATTTTTGTCATTTTTATCGCTTGGGCAGGTAACCTAAGCCTGCCTGCAACGGTAAATCATGATTATTATTCCCTACTGCTTCCTTTACAGCAGGGGAATACCTTTTTGGCATTGTTGGTTTTTATGGGAGGATTTTCCGCTGTAATCTCAATGATTGTGGTTTCCACCTTGGCATTGTCCACCATGGTGAGCAATAATGTCATTATCCCCTACGGTTTCACCAAAAAATTGGTGGAGGGGAATCCGGAAGAAAACGCTAAGAGCATAAAGACCATTAGGAGGATCGCTATTTTTCTCTTGATTATCGTGGCCTACTTTTTCTATATCCAATTCTCCAATCAACTTTCGCTGTACTCCATTGGTTTGATCTCTTTTGTCATCATTGCCCAATTGGCGCCATCCTTCTTTCTGGGATTGTTTTGGAGAAGGGGAACTGCGTTTGCTGCTAAAGTTGGAATCGTTATTGGATTGTCAATCGTTATTTATACCCTTTTGCTTCCGATTGTAGCTCCGGGTTCTGAATTCATGGAGAAAGGTCTTTTTGAGCTTTGGTGGCTCAAACCTTCCCAATTGTTCGGGTTGGATTACCTAACTCCGGAAAGTAATGCCTTTTTATGGAGCCTTAGCTTTAATTCCTTGGCATTTGTGGGACTTTCCCTTTTGAACAAAGGAAATTATCGCGAACGGAACTATGCTGAAATGTTTGTACATGATGAAAACTATGAAAACCTTCAAGAAGGGGCATTCATCTGGAAAGGGGAGGCCTATGTGGCGGACATCAAAAGACTGTTGAACCGATTTTTGGGGGAACAGCGCACACAAAGGGCCTTGGCCCTGTTCAACAAAAAATATAATATATCCGATCAAGAAGAAAAGGCAGATTCCAGATTGATCAATTTCTCTGAAAAGCTGTTAACAGGTTCCATTGGGAGTGCTTCGGCCAAGATACTGTTGGCCTCAGTTTCCAAAGAAAAACCAATAAGCCTGGTAGAGGTTTTGAACATTTTGGAGGAAAACAAAGAGACAAAGGCCAACAACAGATTACTTATTGAAAAGTCCGAAGAGCTATCACAAATGGCTACCAAGTTACGGGAGGCCAATGAGGAACTACGATTGCAGGATAAACTCAAGGACGAATTTTTGGATACGGTGGCCCATGAACTTAAGACCCCAATAACCTCGATAAAAGCAGCATCTGAGGTCTTGGAGGATGAGGATATGCCAGGAGCACTTCGGCAACAGTTCTTGGAAAACATCAGTAAGGACACCGATCGACTGGCCAAATTGATTCATAATATTCTTGATCTTGAAAAATTATCTTCCAATCGAACCGAATTGGATATCCAGGCACGCAAAATCAATGCAACCATAACAAAGGCAATTGATGGCATTGAACACCTAGCGGCTAAAAGGGGGATTCAAGTGGAGTTTGGGGCATCTGAATACCTTAATGGACTCTACGATGAAGATCGCATTATTCAGGTGTTGACCAATTTGTTGTCCAATTCCTTAAAATTCACCGATAAGGAAAGAGGTATCATAAAAATCCTTCTGGAAGAGAAAGAAGAGGAAATCGCCATCGCGATTGAGGACAATGGACGGGGTATTCCCATGGAAGACCATAATTATATTTTCGAAAAGTTTTATCAATCAAAGAACCAAAATACCAAAAAACCCCAAGGTAGTGGATTTGGTTTGGCCATTTGCAAACGCATTGTAGAAAGTCACAATGGAAGCATTTGGGCCGATCAAGAATTTCAAGATGGGGCACGTTTGGTATTCACAATACCTAAGGCAAAATGAACAAGAAAATACTCATAGTGGATGATGAACCCAGCATAGTAATGTCTTTGGAATATGCCTTCAAAAAAAAGGATTTTGAGGTGTTTATCGCCAGGGATGGTACCGAAGCTCTTGAAATAGCTGTGGCCGAAGTGCCCAATGTCATCCTGTTGGACATTATGATGCCAAAAATGGATGGGTATGAAACCCTAAAGGAATTGCGTAAAAACAAAGTATTGAAACGGACCAAGGTCATATTCCTTTCAGCTAAAAATAAATTGGCTGATGTGGAGAGGGGATTGAAGCTTGGGGCCGACAGTTATGTTACCAAACCTTTTTCCATAAAAAAGGTGATTACCGATGTTGAAAAAATGATAGCCTGACCTAATTATGAACTACAAAGATTTTTATTCAAAAAGTATTGAACAGCCAGAAGTTTTTTGGAGGGAACAAGCCAAAGCATTGGCTTGGAACCGTTTTCCAACGGAAATTTTGAACAAAGCCCCAAATGGGGCAAACCATTGGTTTTCCAATGGGAAATTGAACATGAGTTATTTGTGTATTGACAGGCATATTGAAGCCGGTCATAGTGACCAAGTAGCCATTTATTATGATTCCCCAGTGACGGATACCAAAGCACAAATCACCTATTTGCAGCTTAGGAATGAGGTTTCCAAACTTGCAGGGGGTCTTAGGAAGTTGGGTCTCCAGAAGGGGGATACCGTTATCATATACATGCCCATGATTCCACAGGCAGTTTATGCCATGCTGGCATGTGCCCGGTTGGGGGTCATCCATTCGGTGGTTTTTGGCGGATTTGCACCGCATGAGTTGGCCATTCGCATTGATGACTGTAAGCCAAAAGCCATCATTACAGCGTCCAATGGTATTGAAATCCAAAAGATAATTCCGTACAAACCCTTTGTTGATGAGGCGATTGTCTTGGCTGGCCATAAGCCGGAGACGGTAGTGATTTTTGATAGAAAATTGGGCGTGCACATTCCTAAAATGGAGTATGATATTGATTATGACACTTTGGTAAAAAGTTCAGAATCCGTGTCACCGGTCCAAGTAATATCTACCCATCCCTTATATATACTTTACACGTCAGGAACCACCGGAACCCCCAAAGGTATAGTTAGGGATACGGGGGGGTACGCCACTGCACTTAAAGCTTCCATGAAAAATGTATATGGTGTTGAAGAAGGCGATGTCTATTGGGCTGCCAGCGATGTTGGTTGGGTTGTGGGCCATAGTTATATTGTCTATGCCCCCCTTTTGAATAGGAACAGTACCGTGCTCTTTGAAGGCAAGCCGATAAAAACCCCGGACGCTTCCACATTTTGGAGGGTAATTTCCGAATACAACGTTAAAGTAATGTTCACGGCTCCCACGGCAATCCGCGCCATTAAAAAAGAAGATCCAAATGGACTGCTGTTGAAGAAATACGATTTGAACTGTCTTGAGTATCAATTTTTGGCTGGTGAACGGTGCGACGTAGCCACCTTGGAGTGGATACGGGAAAAATTAAGGGTTCCCGTCATCGATCATTGGTGGCAAACAGAATCTGGCTGGCCCATGTTGGCCAATATGGTAGGGGTGGAGTTTCAAATCATCAAACCAGGATCGGCCGGTTTCCCTGTTTTTGGATATGATATTCAGATAATCGGAGAGGATGGAGATCCTTGTGCCCCAAATGAAGAAGGCTATGTTTTGGTTAAACTTCCGTTACCTCCGGGATGCCTTCTGGATGTGTGGAATAATACGGAACGCTTTGTCGCGGGCTACTTGGAAAAGTTTCCCGGTTATTATTTCTCTGGGGACGGTGGCTATAAAGATGAAGAGGGGTATGTTTATATCACTGGTCGGGTTGATGATATCATCAATGTTGCGGGCCATCGACTGTCCACAGCCGAGATGGAAGAGATTGTAGCCTCCCATTCAGCGATTGCCGAATGCGCCGTGTTCGGAATCCATTGTGACTTAAAGGGGCAGCGACCTCTGGGCCTTGCCGTACTGAAGTCCGGAACCAATATTTCCTCTAAAGATTTGGAAAAGGAAGTCATACATGAAGTTCGCCATGAAATAGGGGCAGTGGCTTCCTTCAAGCAACTACTGGTAGTCAACAGATTGCCCAAAACCCGTTCAGGTAAAATATTGCGGAAATTGCTTCGGAATATTGCCGATACGTCAGAATACCCCATCCCGTCCACAATTGATGACGTGGCCATTATTGATGAAATAAAACAAACATACAGATCAAACAACATAGGAATTTTAAAACAAAAAGCCATATGAGTAATTATCACATAAAACATTTGGAAGAATATTACCAGATTTATAGAAAATCGGTTAGGAACCCCGAAAACTTTTGGGAAGAAGTTGCGGAAGAACACTTTGTTTGGCGTAAGAAATGGGACCGTGTCTTGGATTGGGATTTCTCCAAGCCGGAAATCAAATGGTTTCAAGGAGCAAAACTCAATATTACCGAAAACTGTATTGATCGCCATATTCATATACGGGGAGATAAAACGGCCATATTGTTTGAGCCTAATAATCCGGAGGAGGAAGCGCAACATATTACCTACAAAGAACTTAGGGAGCGCGTATGTAAAATGGCCAATGTACTGGCCGAAAAAGGGATCAAAAAAGGGGATAGGGTAGTGATTTATCTCCCTATGATACCGGAATTGGCCGTGTCCCTTTTGGCTTGCGCACGAATTGGAGCAGTACATTCCGTGGTATTTGCCGGATTTTCATCAACCGCACTTTCTACAAGAATCAATGATTGCGGCGCAAAGATGGTGCTTACCTCGGACGGTTCCTATCGCGGGGCAAAAAGCATTGATTTAAAAGGCATCGTAGACGAGGCACTAAAAGATTGCCCTAGTGTGGAAAGTGTTTTGGTCGCCAAGCGTATCGGTTCCAACATTCATATGGAAGAGGGACGTGATGAATGGCTACAACCTTTATTGGATAAGGCCTATGGGGATTATCCACCCGAAATAATGGAGGCTGAAGATCCCTTGTTTGTTTTGTATACTTCGGGATCAACGGGGAAACCCAAGGGGATGTTGCATACCACAGGAGGGTATATGGTATACACCGCTTACACGTTTAAAAACGTATTTCAGTATAGGGAAAACGATGTGTATTGGTGTACGGCGGATATCGGTTGGATTACAGGCCATTCCTATATTGTATATGGACCATTGGCGAATGGGGCCACCACGGTTATGTTTGAAGGCGTACCCTCTTATCCGGATTTCGGACGGTTTTGGGAAGTTGTCCAAAAACATAAGATCACACAATTTTATACGGCACCAACGGCGATACGTGCCTTGGCAAAGGAAAATCTAGACTATGTCAATACCTATGATTTATCGAGCCTTAAGGTTTTGGGTACCGTTGGTGAACCCATAAACGAAGAGGCTTGGCACTGGTATAACGACCATGTGGGCGAAAAGAAATGCCCAATTGTTGATACCTGGTGGCAAACGGAAACAGGCGGTATTTTAATCTCACCCATACCTTTCGCCACACCGACAAAACCAACATATGCTACCTTGCCGTTACCCGGAGTGCAACCTGCATTGATGGATGAAGATGGAAAAGAGATAAAGGGCAATTCCGTAGATGGAAGATTATGTATCAAATTCCCATGGCCATCAATGGCACGTTCCATTTGGGGCAATCACCAACGCTACAAGGACACCTATTTTTCTGCTTTTGATCATATGTATTTTACAGGGGATGGCGCGTTACGGGACGAGGTGGGATACTATCGAATAACCGGTCGTGTTGATGATGTCATCATTGTTTCGGGACATAATTTGGGTACGGCACCTATTGAAGATGCCATCAATGAACATCCGGCAGTGGCAGAATCCGCCATAGTTGGTTTTCCACATGATATTAAAGGCAACGCCTTGTACGGCTACGTGACCTTAAAGGAAACCGGTGAATCCAGAGATCGTGACAATTTGAAGAAGGAAATCAATCAAATGATTACGGAACATATTGGACCAATCGCAAAATTGGATAAGATTCAATTTGCTTCCGGCCTTCCAAAAACCAGAAGTGGAAAAATTATGAGGCGTATCCTTAGAAAAATAGCTTCCAAAGACACCAGTAATCTAGGAGACACTTCAACACTTTTAAATCCGGAGGTGGTAGATGAAATTATGAAGGAGTCACTTTAGTACTTCCAAAACTCCCAAAACCTATCTTTTTTGAGCAATTGTTCAAGGGAGGTAGGTTTTGATTTTCCTAGAATTCGCAGAAAAGCTATTGCCGTAATATAGGCATCCCCCAAGGCGGTGTGGCGATCGGTTCTTGAAATATCGAAACGATTGCACAGTTCATCCAAGCCGTGGTGCCCTTCCGTTTTTCGTTCCGATCGTGGAAGGCTTTTGTTGTATAGGACCGAAGTATCCAACTCCTTGTTCATCAATTTTGGTAAGCCATTTCGCTTTAGAGCAGCATTGATCATGCCTACGTCGAAGCCTACATGATGGGCCACCAAAACTGCATTTTCCAATAGTTTCAAAAGCACTTTAAGACCTTCAACCTCTGGAATTTTAATCACTTTACCCTTTTTTAATATTCCATGGATTTCGACCGTTCTGCCATCAAAAGTGGTTTGGTCAAGAAAAACTTCAAAGGCTTCTTTCGCCTTAATGGTACCTCTCTGTATTCTAAGTGCGCCAATACTAAGAATACGGTCATTTTTTAGGTCGAAGCCTGTGGTTTCTGTATCCAACACTACAAAGGAAGCTTCGTCCACACTTGTTGGAAGCCCCTGTCCAAATGAAGCTTCGTAGGCATTCCAAAATTCTGGCGTTGTTATTTTCTTTGAAGCCATAAAGATTATCGGACCCTGGAAACCATAAAGCGAATGTTGACAACCTCTTGAATTTCCTTAATGGTCTTAAAAGTGCGCTTTAGTTTCATCTTTTCTTCCTTGTTCAATGTTTCCAAATTAATATATCGGCCGGAATCGTTATTCAACAATCCCTGTTTGGTTCTAAACCGCAATAGGGCCTTGGTAGCGTAACTGCAGGCTAAAAAAAGCTCTTTATTGTTGGGTTCCAATTCGGCCAATTTTTCATAGCGCTCCCAGGTACTACTGATATCAGGGACCTTTTTGGAAAGTATCAAAACCCTCGCCGCGTCAACCAGGGGCATCAATGCCCTTTGTTTTAAATCAAAAAAGTCCTTGTGCTCCCCATCTTGTTCGACCAAAAATTGTCTAAAAAAACCGGTAGGTGAGGGATTCATTAGAGCACTCCCTCCCAGATGGCTCAGAAAGATTGGATATTTTTCAACGGTATCGAAAATATACTTGGACAATTGTGTTACCAGTTCTTTATCCCCATAAGCTCTGCTGTAATCAAAGAAAATGGAAGAGAGGAGTACTTCTTCAGGACCTGGACTGGCAATCCATTTTGCCGTCATTTTTTTAAATCCGGTAAGGCTTTTGCACCATTTTGGGTTGGAACCCATCATATCGGCGGGACAGAACTCGTAACCAATGGTATGTAATCCTTCGGTAATGAATTTGGCCAACTCCAAGAAATAATCTTTGGTTTGCTGATGTTTTGAATCCGGCACATCTTCAAAAAGCAAGGCATTGTCCTGGTCCGTATGTAATAACTGTTCACTTCTTCCCTGGCTTCCCATGGCCAACCAAGCAAATTTGACAGGGGGCTTCGCCGCCATTTGTCGTAACGAAAGCACTACTATTTTTTTGATACAAACATCATTCAATTCCGAAATTATTTTTGAAGTCAGTGCCATGGGGATATTCTGGTCCAAATACCCCCTTAGAAGGTTCATGACCCCATTTCGAAGTGGCTTGATTTCTTCAATGTCTTTGGACCGTTTAATGGCTTTTACCAGTGCTGCTGGATTATTGCCCAGGGATAGCATAATATCATGCTTGGATAAAATACCGACCGCTTTAGTGTTGGCCGTTCCATCCTTGGTCAATATCAAATGGCTGATATTACTTTTCATCATGGCCATTTGTGCTTGGGTCAATGTCAACTTGGCGGGATAGGTAATCACGGGAGAGGACATGATATTTTTCGCCTTTGAAGTTATGGGATATTCTCCCGTGGCAACTTGGTTTCGAAGGTCTTTATCTGTTATGATTCCTATGGGAAGTTCGTTTTCTTCAATGAGCATGGCACCGATGCCTTTGGCAGTCATTCTCAGGGCAATGGTTTTGATTGAGTCGTGTTCTGCGGCAGATTCTATATTTTGGGAATAGTCCACAGGTTGGAGGTCCAGTAATTGATTGCTATTACCGGTGTTGGATGGGATAGCTGGGATAGCATCCCCTAACAACTGGCCACGGTTACGTTTGTCATAGGGATTGCGGGTATTGGAGGCGAAACTTTCCACCAAAAAATCGGCCACCCTTCTATTTTCTTTAATGTAAGGTCGAAATTTCTGAATTGGTATGGCATAGAGGATGGTTTCTTCTTCCGTTTTTGCTGTCAATCGGTAGTTTTCATTGGCCATCAAAGGCCTAAGTCCAAAAATATCACCCTCGTCACAAATATCTATCACCACTTTTTCATCCTTGTTCCAAAGTGCTACGGCACCTTTGTGTACCACATAAAATTGTGGGTGTGCAGCTTCATCAATGCTAAAAATGGTGTGGCCCTTTTCCTTGTAGATGATGGAAACTTCTTCAGAAAGGGTTTCGAGTTGGGCCTTTACTAAATTGGAAAACGGAGGATATGGCTTGAGGAAATCCGCTATTCTAAAGGAAATCGTATTCTTCATGCCTTAAATTAACCATAAAAGGCAAGCTTTGAAACATGAAATTAAAAAAAGTGGTCCGGAAAAAATACCTTGGTTTAAGGCATTCTATTAGTTGAGGATAGGTAAAAGGTCATGGAATTTTTGTTTGTATTCCAACACTTTAAAAACTACCGGGGTTGACCCAAGGTTTTCCAGGTCATTGATATAATTCTTTCCTAAATTTTCAAAATATTGGGTATCCCCCTCATTCACACGGATAAGGCTAATTTTGCCATTACCGAACCTACTTTTGAGAAGGGCATTATTTTCGGAAATCCAAGAATAGTTTTTATTATGTCTTAAAAAGGGCATGCGCTCCCGCGCCTTCAATTTCAGATTCCATAGTCGTATGGAATCATCCTCGAACAATAAGATATTTCCTAGGGATTGCTTAAACTCCAGTGAATGCAGTTCTTTAATATAGATGTTCTCCCACTTTGTGAAATCATTGGCAGGATTCAACTCCAAACAGTCCACGGCATTAATTTTAGCGGGCGAAAATACTTACTTTACGTGAATTAAAAATCCCTTTAGGAGAGTTTAACTTTATATTGGGCATTCCTTTCAAACATGGGTTTTGAAATTTTGATTAGTGACAAATAATTGTCGGGAACGTTGACGGTTTTTTATCCCAAAATAACACTTTGAGCCCTATTCGTAATTTCTTGCCCTGGTTTGAATTGGGTTTATTTCTTAAACAGCAGATTAAATTAGGAGCGATCCAATAAGGGCAAATGGAAAAATAGCGGTTATTTTGTTTGCTCCAAAAAAACCCTTGCCTGCAGGTATGTTTTGTTGGAACGGTAATTTTTGAGTTTTTCAATTTGTAAATGGACAACGGCGCCAAAGGAACCACTGTTTTCCAAGGCGTTTATGGTTTTTAAAAGATCGGTATAATTTCCTTCCAAATCAAAGATGTAGGTTTCAATGGTCTTGTTCCCTTCTTTAAAGGAGTGGGGCGCATTGAAAGCAATTACCTTTATGGCGTTTAGTTCCCCTTGTTGGTTCAAAAACTTGAGCAACGTACTCTGAACCGTACTGTCCTCCATGTTCAATTGCTGTAGTTTCTTGTCCAAAACCCCTTCTTTTTTAGTCAATAAATCCAATTGTTTGGGAACATTGCCCACCAGTTTTTTCCCCTTTTGATTCTCGATGTAATTCCTGTAGGTCCTAAAGGTATTCTTAATGGCATAGTTATAGCTCACCAGCCCCATCAAAGCGATAGCAAGAATCAATACTTTATTTTTTTTGGTCACTAACATCCAAGGTTACTTTTAGAGTGAAATTTGCCGAAGATTTTGATAGGTACCCATAGTCGATAAGCTCTACTTGGCTTACCCATTTTTGCGCTGCAAGATGGTCCGACCAAACGGTGAACTGTATTTTCTCATGCGTAACCCCAGAAATGTGCAAGCTGTTCTCTGTAAAATCGATCACTTTATGATTTCTGACGGGCATCGTCAGTGGCTGGTATTGTATATCATTCAAATAAACACTGTTGGGGACAGATTTGCCCAGCTCGTCCAAATAATAGGAGGTTTTTGAGTTTTTGGAATTGATAATACGCTCCAATCGTCCTTCTTTGTCAGAAATACGTTTTTCCAATGCTTTTAGTGAACCACCTTGATTTTGATTGTTTAGAATACGTACTTCCAATTCTTGATTTCTTTTGTGATAATGGGTAAAGACCAAAAAATTGGTGAGCAATAGCACCAGAAAAAATCCCAATCCAAATTTAACTCCAAAAGCAAACCATTTCTGGTTCTTAAAGTCATTGAATAGGCTTTCATTTCGAGTAGAAAAATTGGATGGTTGGCTTTTTTGTTGTAGATAACTTACTAGGTGGGCGAAGCCCAATACATTCCAATTCTTAAATGAAATCCCGTCCAAGCGTATCGTTTCAACTGTATTTTCTACACTTGTTTTATAACTTTCAAAGTGTGTTTTTGAAAAGGTCAACTGAAAGTTGGAGCCTCTCATTGATTCTTTGCCAAAACCTTCTAAGGTCTGAATGTTTGCAATGCCCAAAGCGATTTGGAAGGGTTTACATCCCACTTTTTCCAATTGTTTTATATACCAATTGATATGGTCTTTTTTACTTATGGAGACCACAGAGTTCTTTTCACTTTCAAGGATGTGATAATAAAAATGATCCAATTCCAAATTAGGAAAGGCATTTACTACCAATGATTCTGAATTCTTGTTGGTTCCGGAGGCGACCTGCTTCTTCAAGACTTTTGGCGTATTGAAGGTAACGAACAAAGGTTTTTTCTTTTCTATTAACCTTGGTAACCCATCTAGGCTCTCCACCAACTCTTCTGAAACAACTTCCAGTTCTCCCTGCTGGTTTTTAAGGACCAGTAAAGCAAACTGGTCTTTCCCGTTCACTTCAAAAATTTCAAGGCACTGGTATCTATTCCCTTCAATAATGCTCTTTATTAGGTTCATTTGCATTAATAAATCACTGTTGGCTTGATTAGAATGGTCAACTTTTGTTTTGAATCCTCCCGCTTTCGTTTGCTGAACAACCATTTGATGACCGGTATCCGAGCAAGACCTGGAACCCCACTTCCGCTGTCATTCTTTACTTTTTCTTCGAGTCCACCTAAAATGGCCAAATCTTGATTTTGCATTCGAATGATGGAACTGAATTCCCTGGAGGTCAATCCTGGCGGGGCATCTTCCTCAATACGCTCCCCACTAAAATCAGACTGGATGACATTAATGTCCAAGGTTACCTGTCCATCCCCAGACACCAATGGTTTAATGCTTACCCCCAGCTCTGCATCAATTGGGGCATAGTTTCTTATTTCAGATGTTGTCGGCACCTGTGACCCAAAGAAGTTCTGGTTGGTGATAACATAATATGTGGTTTCGCCAATGGAAAGATTGGCCCGATGGCCATTTAACGTAGATAATTTTGGGGTAGATCGGATTTTTATATTTCCGTTTTCCTCCAATGCTTTTATTGTGGCGAAAAATTCAGGAACGACCTTTCCGATATTGAAAGACCCAAAACCATCAAAACCCCCAATAACCTTGTTCACCGTTTTGGCACCAAAGGTCATATCGGTGGTTGGGAAGGCCGTGCCCGTGGTTTCAACTGGTTCGTTTCCAATTCCCCAACTGATTCCGGTTTCAATGGTTGCCGTTTTTCGTACTTCAATGATCATTACTTCGATCAAAACAACGGGGACAGGTTTATCGATTTCCTTGATAAAACCCTTAAAACGTTCAATTTTAGCTGCTGGTCCACTTACAAAGAAACTGTTCAATTCAAAATCAACCTTGATATCCAGATTTGATTTGATTTCTTCCGGTAAAATATTGACCAAGGCTTCCGCATTGTTTTGGTAATTCCCAAAATCATTGCTTTGTGTATTCAAGGACCTTTGGTTGCTAAAATTGTTCTGATTACTTGGACCATTGGAATTGAGACCATTGGAAAAGAAATTGACACTACCGGTATTTGTCCTCCCTGCCATCCTTCCACCTCCCAAGGGGTCGCTCAACAATTCAACGGAGCGGTGCATCATTTGCACTATTTCCACCTTGCGCAAGCTCAATTGATCTGTTGAGCGACCCCTTGGGAGGTGGAAGGATGGCAGGGAGGACAAATACCGGTAGTGTCAATTTCTTTTCCAATGGTCTCAATTCCAATGGT
>JBCDBE010000032.1:0-30507 GCA_039184365.1 Bacteroidota bacterium
CGATTTGGATGGTTCGAACCTTAAGGATTTAACCCCTTTTGACGGTGTTCAGGCCCAGTTCTCAAATCTTTTGGAAGACGACAAGGAGCACATCATCGTTAATCTAAATAAAAATAATCCGCAAGTTTTTGAACCTTACAAGGTTAATGTGGTTACCGGAGAACTTACCCAGTTATTTACCAATGACGATCCTACCGCACCGATTACAAACTATGATTTTGATAAAGACGGAAATCTCAAGGGGTATGGCAAACTGATAAATGGTGTTGACGGCGAGTATTATTATGAAGATGGAAATGGGGGTTATGTCCTTTTAAAACGTTTGAATTGGAAAGACACCTTTGGTGTGCTATACTTTGATTATTCCACACCTTATGCGCATGATGCCTATGTGGTTTCCAATCTTGAAAGCGATAAGACAAAAATCATTCGGTACGATCTTAAAGAAGATAAGATATTGGAGGAAGTATTTGCCCATGACAAATATGATGTCTCCGATATGGGACTTTCAAAAAAACGTGGCTATGAATTGGACTATATAAGCTACGAAGGGGAAAAGGATGTGGTATTACCTATTAGTGATACCTATAAAAAGTTCCACAATAGGGTGGTTTCAACTTTTCCGGGCAAACAGTATTCTGTTGCCGACGCAACGGAAGACGAAGATAAAGTATTGGTTTTTTTACAGAGTGACAAACTCTATGGTGAATACCACTCTTACGATGTTGAGAAAGATGAATTTACCTTCCTGTACAATTTGATGCCACAATTGAAGGAGGAGGATATGGCCGAGATGCGTCCCATTACATTTACCAGCAGGGACGGTTTGACCATTCATGGGTATATTACCTTGCCGAAAGCCGCTTTAAATGGAGAAAGAGTGCCCGTAATCGTAAATCCCCATGGAGGTCCGCAGGGTATTCGTGATTCGTGGGGCTTCAATCCAGAAGCCCAATTGTTCGCAAGCCGCGGCTATGCCACCCTTCAGGTTAACTTTAGGATTTCGGGCGGATACGGTCGTGAATTTTTGGAATCGGGCTTCAAACAAATCGGTCGTAAGGCCAAGGATGATTTTTAATATTGGGTTAAATATTTTGTCGAAAAAGGTTGGGTCGATAAAGATAAAGCAGCAATTTATGGAGGTAGCCATGGGGGTTATGCGGTTTTAAGGGGATTGACCAAAACACCAGATCTTTATGCCTGCGGTGTGGATTATGTGGGAGTTTCCAATCTGTTTACTTTTATGAATACCATACCGGCGTATTGGAAACCTTATTTGAAAATTCTTAAAGAGATTTGGTATGATGGGGATGTGGCAGAGGAGAAAGTAATTATGGAACAGGTTTCCCCCGTTTATCATATCGATAAAATTAAAAAACCATTATTTGTTGTACAGGGTGCTAATGATCCCAGGGTGAACATTGATGAATCCGATCAGATTGTGGAGGCCTTACGTGCCAAAGGCCAAGATGTGCCTTATATGGTCAAATATGACGAGGGGCACGGATTTGGTAAGGAAGAGAACCGTCTTGAACTGTACAGGGCCATGATGGGCTTTTTAGCCAAGCATCTTAAAGATCAAGAAATGAAGGCCCCTATAAAAGGCTAATACCTTGTTTAAAAGCATAAATGGATTGGGTCGGCCATCGGTTTGGTCGACCTTTTTTTATTTACCATTCCCAGTTGGGTAGTTTAAGGCTACCGTTCGGTAAAGCCAGTTTACCGTTCATCATAAATTTGTTTCCACAAGGTCACGCTACCGTTACATTTGTTTCATAATTAAAACGGACAGCATGATAACTGTAGTAAAAATTTTGGTAAGCCTCTTGTTGAGCATTTTTCTATAATCATTTAAAACAATGGAATGAGAAAAATGGATCGAACAAAAAAGGCGCTTTTGGTAGGATTTAAGGGCATCATCAACTCTGAATCCTCAAAGGAGCACTTGTTTTCCCTTGATATACGATACCCACTCATTGGGACCACACTATAGCATAAAGAAGCGCATAAAACACTTTGAAAATGAAATTGACCCTTACGAATTCTTTATATATCGCTGGAGCTATTTTATTGGGTTCGGCAATCATCTCACAATTTCAGCATGCTGAATTGATAAGTTCTACCCTATTGGTAATGATTTCAATGTTTATATTGGTGTGGGGCTATCAGAAGGATAAAGCCAAATTAAGGTGTGCGGTAAGATCCAAAAACCCTAGAATGATTTCTTTGGTAATTAGTGCTGCAATTGGTGTGTTCGGTGCCCTGGGCTTTGCTATTGGCAGGCTTATTTATCTTTGGTCCCAAGTTTAAGTTGTCACTTTCGATCAATGAACATAACTGATACCAATAGAAATAGGATTTTTTGGGCCCTACAATTTGGAGGTTGGGGATTTCTAAGTTTGACCTCCATTTTCTTTTTGGAAAAACTGGGGTCAACTTTTGTGACTTACAATGTCATTACCTCAATCTTAATTGGCGTTGGTTCTACCACTGTTTTGCGATACTATTTAAGAAATATCCCGCTTGAAAACTTCAACTTGGAAAAATTTCTAAAAATTGCTATGGGTACTTTAGTGGCTGCTGCATTGTATGGGGTTTTGAGCTTTTTGCTTGGCTATGCCTATGCAAAACTGGGACCGGATATTACAGAAGCACAAAAACAAGTGCTTAAAGCCTTTGATAATGTTTGGCTTTTGGTTTTTCAATCTGTTTTTATTATAGGCTGTTGGGTAGCCTGTTATCTGGTAATAAGGTTGATTATAAAAGCCAATCAAAACAGAATGGAACGTTTGGAACTGAATACGACCTTAAAGCAAGCCCAGTTAAATACCTTAAAAGGTCAAATCAACCCTCATTTTATGTTCAATAGCTTAAACAATATTCGGGGTCTGATGCTTGAAGATGTTCAAAAATCAAGGGAAATGCTAACCAAACTTTCCGAAATGTTGCGCTATTCGCTGACCGAGAATAGCGTTGATGGTATTGCACTTGAAGAGGAACTTGAAATGGTGGATAATTACATTGCATTATCGAAAATTCAGTTTGAGGACCGATTGCAGTTCAAAAAAGAAATAGCCCATGATACCTTGTCAATTCATGTACCGCCCATGATTGTACAACTACTCGTAGAAAATGCGGCAAAGCACGGAATTTCCAATTTAAAACAAGGAGGAATTATTGAATTGCGCACCCGAAAAAATGGGGAAGCGTTACATGTTCAAGTGAAAAACACTGGAAAACTTCATATTGCAAAGGACTCTACCCAACTGGGGCTTAAAAACATTAATCAACGTTTGAAATTGCTTTATGGGCATGAAGCCTCTTTCAGCCTGCAAGAAGAGGATAATGAAGTGGTTGCCAATGTAAAAATACCATTGCTATGATTACAGCAGTTATCGTTGAAGACTCAAGGCTGGCCAGAAATGAGCTCAAGGAACTTCTAAAATCCCATTCAGACATTCAATTGCTGGGTGAAGCAGAAAATGTGGACAGTGGGGTAGGACTTATTCAAAACACACATCCCGATATTTTGTTTTTGGACATCAATATGCCAGAAAAGGATGGTTTTGAATTGTTGGAAATGCTGGATGAAGTGCCTATTACAATTTTCACTACAGCTTTTGACGAGTATGCCATAAAGTCTTTCGAATACAATGCTTTGGATTATTTACTAAAACCCATCAATCAAAAGCGTTTTGACCTCGCCATTGACAAGGCCAAAAAAGAATTGGAGGGTAATTTGGAATCGCCTTCCAGCGAAAGGCATCTTACTGAAAACAGTCAAATTTTTATAAAAGATGGAGAAAAGTGCTGGCTGGTAAAAATCGGGGAAATTTCGCATTTTGAAATTGTAGGCAATTACTCGAGGGTATATTTTGCAAATGAAAGTCCGATGCTCTACAAATCACTCAATCAAATTGAGGAAAAACTGCCGGAAGCGAGTTTTTTTAGGGCCAATCGACAACAGATTGTGAATACCAATTATATTTCCAAGGTCGAACCTTGGTTCAATGGGAAATTAAAATTGACCATGAAAAATGGTGATGAAGTAGCGGTATCACGACGGCAATCGTACCTCTTTAAGGATAAAATGAGCATATAAAAGCCCTCATATGAGGGCTTGTTCGTTTTTTGTAGCTCTATGCCCGTAAGATATCGGCATATCGGTCCTTATAACCAAGTATGGTCACAATATTAAGAACCAATAGTACTAGAGCCCCTCCAATATTTGCTGGGTCAAGGGTGGCATGAAAAAGAACGGCACAGACGGAGACGCTCATCAAAATAAGTGTCATTAGCGATCCCCATTTGTTAAAAACAAGGGCAAGACCGGCCACAATTTCTACTAAGGCTACCATGGTCATGGTGTGCGAGGCTACCAAGGCCCCAAAGTAATTTTGGCCTGCTTCGTTTAATTCGAAATCAGGTAAAAAATGGAGAAATTTATTTAGCCCAAAAACCAGGACAAAAACACCCAAAAGGATACGCACGGCCATAAATATTTTTGCACTCATATCAATTAAAATTAGTTAGTTACGAACTAAAAGTAGTGAAAATTCAAAAATCCTTACTTGATTTGGGGCAAATCATAGGGATCTCAAAAGTCCGCCATCAATTGGGATATTGGTACCATTGATATAGGCAGCTTTGTCGGAGGCCAAAAAGGCCACCAAATAGCCATACTCTTCGGGCTTTCCGATGCGTTTCAGGGGAACTTGTTCTTCCATAGCCAACCTAACTTCCGTTTCGCTACAACCCATTTTCTCTGCTTTTTTAGCATTGAGTTGGGCAATTCTTTCGGTATCAAAATAGCCTGTTAAGATGTTATTTACGGTAATTCCATCCTTGGCAATATCTATGGCAAGGCTCTTTGCCCAAGTGACTACAGCAGCCCTGATGGTGTTGGAAAGGGCCAAATAGTTTAAGGGTTCCTTAACCGAAATGGAGGCTACATTAACAATGCGTCCCCATCTATTTTTCTGCATGTATTTTAGTGCCAGTTCCGTGGTAAAGACTACGGATTTAAAGAGCAGGTCAAAAGCGTTCTGGTAATCGTCCACGTGTTTTTCCAGGGCACCTCCAGCTTCAGGCCCTTGCGTATTGTTCACCAATATGTCAACTTCATTTTTCTCAAAAAAGGATGATATTATGGTTTTGTAGTCCTCAAAACAAGTGAAATCCACCTTTAAATATCCGTGTTGTTGCCCTTTTTGAGTAGGTAAACTTTCGATGATGGTGGTCATCTTACCTTCACTCCGCGCCATCAATGTTACACTGGCCCCACTCTTGGCCAATTGTAGGGCAATGGCTTTGCCAATGCCTCGGCTACTTCCGCCTATCAGTGCTTTCTTTCCTTTTAAACTAATTTTCAAAACAGAACTTTTAAAATAACTATTTATACTCCTCCCTTACTGGACTGAACACATCCATTAATTTACATGGGGTCAATGCTTTTCCGGCATGGGGAGTATTTGAAGGAATAACTACAAGATCCCCAGGACGGTATACTTTTGTTTTTCCGTTCAGGCTAAATTCAAAATTCCCTTCGACCACGTGCATAATTTGTTCATGATGGTGTTGGTGAAGCGGTACTTCTGCGTCCTTTTCCACAGTCCAAAACGCCCAACTGATATTGTTGCCATGCACTAATTTACCGTGATAGCCCGGCATAATTTCTTTGGAAGGTATTTGAGTAAGGTTCATGGATAACAATTTGCCATGAAGTTAAAAATATTCCTTAAAGGCAATGGTTATCTTTGACAGGAAAAGGATATCCATGAAAATTCATTTTATCGCCATAGGGGGGGCGGCGATGCACAATTTGGCTTTGGCACTTGAGCATAAGGGTTATAAGGTTACAGGTAGTGATGATGTGATTTTTGACCCATCAAAAAGCAGATTGGAAGCAAAAGGCCTTTTTCCGAATGAATTTGGCTGGTTTCCTGATAAAATCACCACGGATTTGGACGCCGTTATTCTGGGCATGCATGCCAAACTTGACAATCCCGAGTTGAAGCGGGCACAGCAATTGGACCTCAAAATCTATTCGTATCCCGAATTCTTATACGAACAGTCAAGAAACAAGACACGAGTGGTCATCGGTGGTAGCCATGGAAAGACGACCATAACTTCCATGATATTGCATGTGCTTGATTATTGTGATATCTCAATTGATTATATGGTGGGCGCGCAGTTGGAGGGTTTTGAACGTATGGTGCATCTCACTGAAGAAAACGATTTCATTGTATTGGAGGGTGATGAATATCTAAGTTCGCCGATTGATAGACGGCCAAAATTTCATTTATACCAGCCCAATATCGCCTTGCTCAGTGGGATTGCTTGGGACCATGTTAATGTTTTCCCTACCTACGAGAACTATCTGGAGCAGTTCCAGGTTTTTGTGGATGGAATTGTTCGTGGGGGCAGTATCACATTCAATGAAGAGGATATTGATGTCAAAAATGTAGTTGAGCGAACCGAAAACACCATTCGAAAATTTCCCTATGGAACGCCGGAGTATGCTGTTGAGAATGGAATAACCTATTTAGAGACAGAGGATGGCCCGATGCCATTGGAGATTTTTGGAAAGCACAATTTGAATAACCTTATGGGGGCCAAATGGATTTGCCAACAAATGGGAGTCGATGAGGTTGATTTTTATGAGGCCATTGGTACTTTTGGGGGGGCCAGTAAACGTATGGAAAAATTGGCTGAAGGACAAACCAGTGTCGCCTATAAGGATTTCGCACATTCGCCGAGTAAAGTTAGGGCCACTACCAATGCCGTTAGGGGAACAATATCCTGATAAAAACCTACTGGCCTGCCTAGAATTGCATACCTACAGCAGCCTTAATGCCCAGTTTCTAGAGGAGTATCATGAGGCTTTGAACGATGCGGATGAAGCAGTGGTATTTTATTCGCCGGAAGCGGTAAAAATAAAACGGTTGGATGAGGTGACCGAAACCCAAATTGCAAGGGCATTTCAACGCGATGACCTAAAGATTTTTACGGATCCAAATTCGTTCCAAGAATTTCTGTTCTCCCAAAATTTCAAAAATACCGCACTTTTGTTGATGAGTTCTGGAAATTATGGGGGATTGGATTTTGATAAAATAGAGGTCTTGATATCAGAAAACTAGATTAGGACAAATTTTCCAGCCATGCTTTAAAAGGTGCTACCCTTAGTCTACTGACCACAGGTTTTTCTTCCGTTTTTACCTTTAGTCCCAGGATTAATTTTCGGTTGAAATAGGGTTCAAAGGAGGTAATCGCATTTTTGTTAACCAGCATTTGACGGTTGATCCTAAAGAACTTATTGGGGTCGCAAACGGATTCCAGATATTCCATTTTTTTGAGTAGAACAAATTTTTTTCCAGCCTTGGTGTAGAGAAAAACCGATTCAAATTCGACTGTAAATATGGAAACATCATCAGCTGGAAGTATTAGGGCCTTTTCCCCTTGATACGTTAAAAATTCTGTTGATAGGTAACACTTGTTTCAGACTTTAGGAGATCTTGTAAATGGTTGTTCGATTGAAAACTGGTTTTTAACTGTGTAAATTTTTGAAGGGCTTTATGGATTTCTTCATCCTTAAACGGTTTTAAAACATAATCGATACCATTGCTTTTTATGGCCGAAAATGTATAGTCTTCAAAAGCGGTGCAAAATACTACAGGAACCGTAACAGCAATATGTTTGAATATTTCAAAGCTCTTGCCATCGGCCAATTGAATATCAAAAAATAACAGGTCCAGTTTCTTCTGATTTTTGCTGAGGTAGTGCACGGTATCCACAACCGTTTCCAAAATTTGGGTCACGATAAAGTTTTCGTCCTGTTCAATGATTTCTCGAAGTAGGGAACTTGTATGCGCCTCGTCTTCTAGATAAGGACATTCTTTTTCATTTTAATTTGTTTTTAAATGATTAATTATGACCCAAAACTACATGTATGTGCCTCCGTCCTCACGTATTTTAAGATGGATTGAACAAAAGGGCATGTGAATTGAACAAGAAGGGATTGTCGCTAGGAATTTTAATCATAAGCAGTGATGATCTCCCATACCACTTTAGCCATAAGAATGGGGATGGTTTTGAGTTGTATAGGGTTTTTAAGAATCTATTTTTAATTTAAGATGGAACGAATTGCCCAATACCTGGAGCAATTTGGTTTTCACTCCATCCTTTTACCTGACATTTCCTGTCCTCCTTGCAAAAGGGTAACGCCGGTTACTTTGTTATCTTCTGAACGTTGAAAAACCAGTTGCGCGGCAACTACTTTTAAAAAGAAATGGTCTTCTTTCTCTGTAAAAACCTCAAGTTTGGGCTGCCCTGTGGCTTGGGCAAAAATTTGGTCGCCTTCCACCGTGATTTCAATAATAAAATTGGGTTGTAGCTCGTATTTCCCTATGTATTGATTTAAGACCTTGGTGGGGAGTTCAACTGCGACCTTTTCAGGTGGTGCAGCCTTATCAATTTCATGACCAACAAAAGTTTCGCCCGATGTAAAGGTCGCCTGTCTTTTGCCATTGACCATTGAAAACGTGTAGGAAATGGTCCCATCCTCAAAGATAAAATGGTCTGGGTCCAATGGATAGATTTCGAATTTTTGCCCATCATCCCTTTGGCTATAGATTTTGCCATCTTTAACGGTTACATATCTAGTGGCACCATCAGGAAACTCATAGGACCCTGCCCATTTCTGCATTTCGGTCTCATTTAGGGTAATGGCATCTTGTATACTTGGGAAGGGTTTTCCCATGGCAATGGCGGCAATTTTTACGGCCACATCACTAGGAGAGTTACAGTTGCAATTTGAAAGTACCGAAACAAAAATGTCTTCTTCGGGTAGATAAACCCCCATAGTGGTATATCCGAAAATTCCTCCTCCGTGGGAAATACTTTTGGTGCCTTGAGTGGTTCCTTCCTGCAATCCATAGCCATAACCTATTTCTTCCCCATTGCTCAAGGTGGAACCGTTGATGGCCTTTTCATAGCTTTCTTTGGAAATAAGCTTGTAATTGTTTAGGGCCAATTGCCATTTAAGAAGGTCGTCTACATTGGACATCAACGAACCAGCTGCATAGGGAAGTGTCATGCTCAAATAATCCGCATTTACGAAGCTATCTCCGTCTTTTTGATACCCATATGCCCTATTATCGATAATTCGTCTGTGGCTTCCATAATAGGAATTTTCCATACCCAATGGTTCAAAGATGTTTTTTTGGATGAAATTTTCATAGGTGTCTTCGGTCACTACCTCAATGATATGGCCAAGTAAAATATATCCAGAATTATTGTATAAAAATCGGGCCCCTGGATCAAAGTCCATGGGTTCATTTTTAAAGACATCGATCAATTCTTTGGGATCCATATCCATCCGGGCCCTTTCCCTAAATGAGGGCATACTGGTATAACTCTTTATACCAGAAGTATGATTAAGTAAATGATGTATGCTTATGGATTTTCCGTTCGTGGGATAATCAGGAATGAATTTGGTGATTTCATCGGTGACCGTGAGCTTTCCTTGTTCCTCCAACATTAAAATGGCAATGGCCGTAAATTGTTTTGTAATGGAACCAATTTCGAAGACGTTTTCGGGACGCATCGGCACATTAAGTTCCATATTGGCCAGGCCAAACCCCTTTCTGAAAATGACATCTCCTTTTCGATACACCAAAGCTGTTGCCCCAGGTTCGCCGTCAACATACTTATCCGAAAGTATATTGTCTATTTCATTAATATCATTTTGAGCAAACAACCCAAATGGGATGCTTAATAGCGAAAGGAGGAAAAGTGCAAATTGGAAAGCTTTAATTAGTTTCATGATCCAGTAGTTTTTGTTGACGGGTGTTTGACGATACTTTTGGCGAATTGGTTACAAAAGTTAGCACCTTTTTAGACATTTTCGAATGTACCTCCGAAAATGAAAGCGAAAAGTCTTCAGTTTTTTTATTAGGACCACTTTTGAACCCGATTGTACCACAAGGGTGAATATCTTTTTGGGGAATGGTCGAAGTACTGTAAAAGAGCTGGTTATCTGACCTTTTTTTGGAATTATGGTAGGTTTGTCAAATATAATTATGGACGGATATCGTAGTGCAAATGATACCCGGGCCAGAATTGAACAAAAAGTCGTCCTACCGGATGCGCTGGGATAGTTTTCTGTCCCACATATAACGTTTGTGGACAAACCTAGTCTCCATCTTAGGGTTACCCTTGAAATATATTCAGCTAGAATCGAATAATCCAACTATCTTTAGAAGATGCAAGAAAGGCATACTTCTTTATCCATTAAAGACTGGGCTGATGATGATAAACCTAGGGAAAAACTGTTGCGAAAGGGGCGTGCCGTTCTATCGGATGCGGAATTGATCGCCATTCTCATAGGTTCCGGTTCCAGGGATGAGAGTGCTGTGGAACTCAGTAAACGTATTTTGGCTTCAGTGGGCAACCATCTTAATGAATTGGGCACACTCTCAGTGAAACAATTAATGAAATTTAAAGGCATTGGTGAAGCCAAAGCGATTACCATAGCGGCCGCGCTTGAGATAGGTAGAAGACGACGTGGGGAAGAAGCCCAAAAGACCAATAAAATAAATAGTAGCAAAGATGCTTTTGAACTTTTACAGCCCTTAATTGGAGAGTTGCCCCATGAAGAGTTTTGGATTGTATACTTAAATAATTCAAATAAGGTTTTGCATAAAGAACAATTGAGTAAAGGGGGAATGACGGGAACATTGGTGGATGTGCGCTTGGTGATGAAACATGCTTTGGAACAAGGAGCGGTCGGGTGCATATTGGCACATAACCATCCCTCCGGTGCTTTGAGACCTAGTCGATCGGATAAGGAAATTACCAAAAAACTACAGAATGCAGGGTCAGCCTTGGATATTAAGGTTTTGGATCACCTTGTTATTTCACAAAACACGTATTACAGTTTTGCCGATTGTGGAATACTATAAGAAATTCCAAATTCGAGTGAAAGTCTTTGTTCAAAAACAGGAATTTCGAAGTATAAAATTTAGATACCCCATTTTCATATTTTCAAAATACGTAATTCTAATATTGTACTTCGTATTTTAGCTAGTGATGCTCCTCATTTACACGCACAAGGTTACCAACCGACTCCTATATACCATGAAGCATTTGTTTGTTCAAATGATGGGTATTGAGGTTTCATTTACCATCAAGGTCGAAGACTTTATAAAGCATCAGGGACCAAAGATTACGTATACCAAACAACCGCTTCAAAACGAGTTTTTTATTCGCTCCAACGACTTGCTTTTTGAGCAGGGAATCAATGATATTAAAATAAAAATACAAGATTGGGAAGGAGTTCCCTGCTTTTTTAAAACAGATGATCGGAGTAATATTCCATATGATATTTTTTCCGCAAGTTTTTATCTTTTAAGTAGATACGAGGAGTACCTTCCCCATGTAAAAGATGGATTGGGCCGGTTTCCACCAGAGAACAGTTTGGCGTTTACCTGCGGTTTTCTTGAACTACCCGTTGTGGATTTATGGGTTCATCATTTTTTTAAAGTATTGAAAGAACGCTTTCCAGATATAAAGGTCAAAGAAAGGAAATACCGTTTTACCTCAATCGTGAATGTAACCGTTTCCCATTGTTATGCCCTTAGAGGGTTGGGAAGATCCTTGGCGGGCATTTTTTATGATTTTTCCCGTCTTAAGCTATCAAGGGTATGGTATAGGATCGTGGTCTGGTTTAATCCTAAAAAAGACCCTTACGACAATTTTTACGCTTTGATGGAACTTCATAAGAAGTTTAAGGCTAAAACCATGTTCTTTTTCCAATTTGCGGACTATTCCACTCATGATAAGAACATATCAATTTATAGAAATCGCTTCAGATATTTAATTAAGTCGGTTGCAGATTACAGTATTGTATCCCTTAGCGCTTCCATGGCTGCAGGGGAAAACCCCGAAACGTTAAAACTGGAAAAAAGAAGGTTGTCCGATTTGATTAATAGGCCTGTAAAGTACTCCCGTATGCGCTACAACAAGGTGTTTGTGCCTCATACCTATAGGGATTTAGTGGGTGCAGAATTTACGGACGATTATTCTTTGGGATATACCCACCATTTGGGCTTTAGGGCAAGCACTTCGGTTCCCTTTCCGTTTTATGATATCAATTTAGAAGTTCAGCAGCCCATAAAAATCCATCCATTCGCCATTTGTGATTATGCCTTGCGAAAATTTAAAACAAAGGATGAGGTATACTCAAAACTAGATGGGATGTACCAGAGTTCCAAATTGGTTAAAGGAAGTTTGATGATGGTATTTTCAAATGAACTGCTAGGGGGAAAACATAAAATCAATTGGTTACAACTGTATCAATCCCTTTTACAACGTTACTATGTTTAAAGGGAAGATTACCGATATTTTTTTTGATTTGGACCACACCCTTTGGGACTTTGAACGGAACTCTGCATTGACCTTTCAATTGATATTCCAAGAACAAGGATTAAAGGTAAACACAGCACATTTTTTAGAATACTATGTGCCCATTAACTTTAGGTTTTGGAAACTCTATCGTGAAGAAAAGGTCAGTAAGGAAGAGTTGCGCTATCAACGGTTAAAACAAAGTTTTGATTCCATGGGCCTCAGGGTCAATGATACCATAATAAATGTGCTTTCCGATAGCTACATTGCACATCTTTCCAATTTTAAACATGTGTTGCCCGGTACTTTTGAGATACTGGATTATTTAAAAGGCACTTATGGGTTGCACATTATTACCAACGGTTTTTCAGAAATCCAGGAAAAGAAAATGAAAAATGCCAATATTCGACACTATTTTAATGTAGTGGTAAATTCAGAAATGGCCGGTGTGAAAAAGCCAAATCCCAAGATTTTTCTTATGGCCCTTGAAAAAGCGAGTGTTCAACCTCAAAACGCCTTGATGATTGGAGATAATCTTGAAGCAGACATTCTGGGTGCCCAAAAGGTAGGATTACACGCACTGCACCTTAATTCAAATAGGGAACAACATCATGAATTCTCTAAAATCATCCATTATTTGCACGAAATAAAAAACTTTTTGTAGGGTTATGGTAGGGTAGGTTTTACTATGGGTTGTTTATAAACTGTGATTTATACTTCGATGAAAAGATTGCTATCTTTTTTGATGTACTCGTTTTTGGTCTTTTCTTGTGTCGAAGAACAAGACTTCGACCAGTTTGATGATTTGAGTATTGAACCGACCGTAGCTTCAAGTATCTTTTACTTTGAGTCTGATGAAGAAACCATCAATACATTGGGTACGGGAGAGTTTTATGAAGAAGTATTCACTTTTGAAGCTTTTAGTGACCCAAATATTGCGGATAGGGTCATCGATGGAACGATTACATACCAATTGGAGAATACAACAAGTAAATCCTTAGGTCTATTGATTGAGTTTCTGGACGAAGATGGTAACCTTCTTGACAGTGAGCCTTTTGTTGTCGATGAAGAACCGGCCCCGCTATTGGAGCGCCAAGTTGCATATGGAGAAAGTGGAAAATCATTGGATATCCTAAGGAATACGACCAGCATAAGGGTAAGTGGTGAAAATTTAGGTGATGCCACAAGCCAATCCTCGCAAAACGAACCTAAAATAATCCTTAGATCTAGCGCTGCCTTTAGAGTACGATTACGATGAAAAAAACAGTCTTGTTTTTATGGACCGTTCTCCTGGGAACGGCATTATCGCACGCGCAAAACAAACAACTTTTATATGATTTTTATGAGATACCCCAATCATTACTATTGAATCCAGGGGTAAAAACACCTTATAAGTGGCACACTGGCATTCCCTTTTTATCCGGTTTTTCGTTGCAGGCAGGTACCAGTGGAATTACGGTTAACGACCTTTTTGCAGATGATGGAATTGACTTTACCACTAAATTCAGGGAAAGGGCAATCAATGGAATGCGCAAAAACGATGATTTTGGGGGTAGTGGCACGGTTGAACTGTTCAATGTAGGTTTTAGAAGAAGGAATCATCCAAGTGATTATGTTTCCTTTGGGATGTATGGAGAGGGTTTTATAGCACAATATTGGCCGGAAGATTTAGCTGTTTTGGCTTTTGAGGGAAATGCCAACAATCTAAATAGGCGGTTTAGCCTTAACCAAATGGTAAGTCAGGGTGAAGCGGTCAATGTGTTCCACGTTGGACTCAATAGGCGGTTAAATAGTAAATGGACCATTGGCGGGAGGGCAAAAATCTATTCGAGTGTTTTTGAGTTTAGATCTGCAAATAACGATGGGTATTTTGTGACGACCCAGGGTGAGGACAATATCCTACGAAACACCTTGGTCGCTGATGTAACCTTAAGAACTTCTGGAGTTCAGGAAATATTGGATATTTTGGATGAGGACAGCAATACTACGGGTGCCGATTTAGCCAATCTTTTGTTGAGGCGTTCGCTATTGGGAGGTAATTTAGGACTTGGCTTTGATATTGGGTTTACCCATGCTCTTGGGCGGAACAGTTATATCACCGCAAGTCTTTTGGACGTAGGCTTTATTTACCATACCAATGCCATAAAGAACTATACCCTTAAGGGTGCTGCTTCAAATGAAGGCATTGAAATTATTTTACCTGAAGATTTAACCGATTTCAATACCGAAATTTGGCAAGAACTCATCGATGATATCGAGGAACAAGTTCCATTTGAGAATAACGAAGAATCCTACATCACATTAAGGCCAGTGAAATTAAATGCCTCTTTCAGATATAATTTCGGAGAGCGCAACCCAAAAACCAAAAGTTGCGAGTGTAGCATAAAGACTGTTTCTAGGGTAGAAAATTTAGATTATGTAAATGCCATGGGCGGGCAACTTTTTATGATGAACAGGGCTAGGGGACCACAAGCAGCCCTCACGGCTTTCTACCAACGCAGGTTGGGCAATGCGCTTGTCATAAAAAGCACATATACCATTGATAAATATACGTTTTCCAATGTGGGCCTGGGCCTAAATCTTCAAACAGGGCCGTTGAATTTTTATGTTTTGGCGGATAATCTTTTGGGCTACTCCAACATTCCGGATAGTCGTTATGCTTCTTTACAGTTCGGATTTAATATTATATCTTGGAACGGTAATTGATTGTTCCTCTATATGAAGAAGTTAATTTTTGCAATGCTACTTTCCCTTATGGGCTACAGCGCTGGTTATGGGCAATTGAACAGCTATAAATACATCATTGTTCCCACTAAATTCCAAAATTTCAAAGATGAAAATCGATTCCGAACCAGTACATTGGTTAAGTACCTTTTTACCAATGAGGGCTTCAATACAGTATACAGCAATAGACTTCCTGATGAATTGGAACAAAACCCATGTCTCGGGGCTAGAGTTCAATTAATTGATAAATCTGGTTTGTTGAGAACAAAGACCAAGCTTACACTGATAGATTGTCACGGAGTCGCGATTATGACGAGTCAAGAAGGAATAACAAAGACCAAAGATTTGGAGCAGGCTTATCGAGAAACCATCTTTGAGTCATTTGGTTCTTTTAGGGGATTAAATTACATCTATAAGCCTACTGAGGAAGAGGTGAAGACAACCGAATCAATTACCGTAAGTTTTAATAATGATATAAAGTCCCTGGAAAGCAAACCTCAAACTGAGGTAAGCCCAAAAGAGGTGGCAAAGATATCAGAACCAGCTGAAAAACGGGATGTTGCGGTTCCACCGGACCTTCCATTATTTAAAGAGAAAGGGATATTGTATGCGCAACCGGTTGATGGGGGCTATCAATTAGTGGACACTACCCCCAAAGTGGTCTATGTATTAAAATCTACTTCCGCTCCAGACGTTTTTTTGGTGAATAAAGACGGGAAAAATGGCCTTGTCTTTAAAAATAACGATAAATGGTTCATCGAAATGGATGAAAAAGGTGGAAAGGTCAAAGAACTGAATATAAAGTTCTAAAAGCCATATTTGTCCTTCCATCGTTTTTTGAGAAACTCCCTTATAGCATTTTCCCTTGGGTTGTTCCCTGGTTGGTAGAACGAACTTCCAGATAGTTCTTCCGGAAGAAACTCGTGATCCACAAAATTGTTTTCATAGTCGTGGGCATAGGCATATTCATCCCCATAGCCTAAATCTTTCATTAGTTTGGTTGGAGCATTCCTTATCGATAGTGGTACGGATAGGTCCCCAGTCTCCTTTACTTTTTGTTGGGCATTACCAATAGCAAGATAGCTTGCATTGCTTTTGGGTGAGCCTGCCAAATACGTGGCGCACTGGCTTAAGATAATTCGAGCTTCGGGATAACCAATGATATTTACTGCCTGAAAAGTGGCATTGGCCAGAACCAAAGCGGTAGGATTGGCATTTCCAATATCCTCAGAGGCCAGGATAATCATCCTACGGGCAATAAATTTTACATCTTCACCCCCTTCTATCATTCTGGCCAACCAATAAACGGCTGCGTTAGGGTCACTTCCCCTTAAGGATTTGATGAATGCCGAAATGATATCGTAATGTTGTTCCCCAGTTTTATCATAAAGTACGGTGTTCTTTTGGACTTTTTGGAGGACCGAATCGTCAGTAATGGTAATTTTATCATGATTACCTGAGTAAATCAACAGCTCAAAAATGTTGAGTAGCTTCCTTCCATCTCCCCCAGATAGACGTAGAAGGGCTTCAGTTTCCTTGATTTCAATTTCTTTTGATTGGAGAAGCTCGTCTTTTTTTATGGCCCTTTGAAGCAGAAGTTCCAAATCTTCCTTGCCAAAAGGTTCCAATACATATACTTGGCATCTGGAAAGCAGTGCCGGGATAACCTCAAAACTGGGATTCTCCGTTGTGGCGCCGATTAGGGTTACCCAACCTTTTTCAACAGCACCCAATAGGGAATCTTGTTGCGACTTACTGAAACGATGGATCTCATCAATAAAAAGAATAGGATTTTTGGATGTAAATAGTCCCCCACTTTGTTTTGCCTTCCCAATAACCTCCCTTACATCTTTCACTCCGCTACTAATGGCACTTAGGGTATAAAATGGCCTCTCACTTTCATGGGCAATAATGTTGGCCAATGTGGTCTTTCCCGTTCCTGGTGGTCCCCAAAAAATCAAGGAGGGAATGGCACCTGATTTTATTTGATTGTAAAGCGCGCCATCCTTTCCTACAAGGTGGCCCTGACTGATGTACTCATCTAAGGTTTTGGGTCGTATGCGTTCAGCAAGCGGTTCATTCATAGCATAAAAATAGACAGATTGCCATTAATGACCATTTGTCCACTTTTGGAAATTTGGTGTATTAATTGCAATTTAAAGGAATATGGCAGAGCCCCGATATTTTAAGTTTTCATTGGAATTGCTTCTGGTTCCCCTCTTTGGCTTGCTGGTCATATGGTCTGTATTTTGGTTCGAGACCACTTTTGGGGTAAGTTTCAATAAATATGGGGTCTTACCAAGAAGTTTAATCGGATTGCGTGGGGTTCTTTTTAGTCCGTTCATTCATGGTTCCGTAGATCATTTGTATAATAATTCCATTCCCTTGGCCATTTTAGGATTGGCACTTTTTTACTTCTACAGACAAAAAGCGTGGCGAATTCTTTTATGGGGTTGGCTTCTTTCGGGTCTATTGACCTGGTTAATTGGAAGGGATAGCTATCACATTGGTGCCAGTGGAATAATTTACGTACTGGCAAGCTTTATTTTTTTTAAGGGCATTTTTCAAAAGCACTTCCGATTGATTGCCCTTTCCTTAGCAGTTGTTTTTGTATATGGTAGTATGTTGTGGTATGTACTACCTATTGAGGAAGGTATTTCATGGGAAGGTCACCTTTCCGGCTTTCTTACCGGATTATTTTTAGCAAAAACGATTAGGATTCATATGCCCATTCCCAAAAAGTATGATTGGGAAAAAGAGGATTACAATGAGGATGAAGATGAGTTCCTAAAGCACTTTGATGAAAATGGAAATTTTATGGAACATCCCAAAGAAATTGACGGGGATGCTACTAATGTGATTTATCATTACAAAAGGAAGGATTTGAATTAGCTCAAACGCTGTCGTAACACTTCATATAAAAATACCCCACAGGCGACAGAAACGTTCAAAGAGCCTATTCTTCCCGCAATGGGGAGTTTTGCACTATGGTCGGCCAGTTGTAGCAGAGAGTTTGAAATGCCTTTGTCCTCGGCACCCATGATAATGGCACTCCCTTTGTTTAAATCAATATCATAAATTGTATCACTCCCCTTTTCGGTGGCTGCAACGATTTTAATACCAGATGCCTGTAAATAGTAGATGGCATCTTTTAAGTGGTCAACTTTGGCAATGGGAACATTAAATGCAGCCCCAGCGGAGGTCTTGACAGTATCACTGTTTATTGGAGCGGAACCTGTTTTTGGAACGACTATGGCATTAACTCCAGTACATTCGGCGGTCCTAATGATAGCACCAAAATTCCGTACATCGGAAATCTGGTCCAATAAAAGGAACAAAGGATGATCAACTTCATTTAAAACTTTTTCCGCCAGTTCCTCAAAATCGTAATACCCTACGGGGGAAATGGTTGCAACGGCTCCTTGATGATTGTTTTGGGTAAATCGGTTCAATCTTTTGATAGGGACGTAAGAAACATTGATTTTTCTCTTGCGAAGTAAGAACTCCAGTTCTTTAAACAAATCCCCAGCGAGGCCCTTTTGTAGATATACTTTATTAATGGTCTTTCCCGCTTCCATGGATTCGATAATTGCCCTAATCCCATAAATGATATTTTCCTTGCCCATGGGACTAAAGATAGGTAAATTCAAAAGGTAGACCTTGGAGTTTCCTTAAACTATAACAACAAAAAAATGCACCTTTTAGGTGCATTTTTTTAAATGATATTTCCAAGGAAAAATGGAACTATCTAGGTTTTGAAAAACCTGATTATTGTCCATTTAAGAAATGTATTACTTTAGTCAAATCATTTTCGTTTTTCACTTTTATCTTATTCTCTTTCAGGAATGTTTTCAACTCATTACTGCCTATGCATTCAACAAGTTTTTTGTTGTTCAAGTCAATTTGATCAATTCGCTTTGCATCTGGTTTCTCCAAGAAGTACTCTGTAAATTGAGTGAATTTGGCGGGGGAGTCTTTTACGAATGAATTCTCTGCTCTCTTGGCTTCCTTGAAAGTAACTTCTAGATGTTTATACAATTTATAGTTTCCATCAACCAAAAGCGTCAAATATGCATTTTTGGTATTTCCATTATTATCCACAATGGTTTTGAAACTCATGGACTTTCCATCGACAACCAAACGAATATTTTTGTCTTTGCTGAGGCCCAAGATGGAAGCTACCTCAGAATTTGTCTGCTTTATCTCAATTTCTTCATTGTATGCATTATGACGATAATAAATGTTACCTACGGCTTCATCACCATAATACAATTGGCCTGGAGCGAAAGAATTTGACATGTAAGGGGACCCCTCAATAGAATTATCAGTGTAGTCCAGTTTATCCAATTTGTCCGATATGGAACCCATGGCGTTGAGAACAAGGCCATCAGTTAGGGCTTGTACCCCTGTGGTATATGTTGCAACTTGACCCGAGGTTTGTGAGTAAACTCCCAGAAATAGTAAAGAACATACTAAAAAAGCAATAATTTTTTTCATGACTTTAAGTTTTCCTTAATTTACTAAAAAACCTTTGGGGATAGAATTTTCAAATAAAATTTTAACAAAAAGTTATTTAATTGGTAAAAAATTAATTAAATCTTATTTAGGTGAGCAAGAATATTGAGAATATCTTGCTCATTTTTAATTTTTAGTTCATTTTCTTTTAGGTGAATTCTGAGGGATTCCCTTTCGGTGTCATCAACAAGCTTTAAGAGTTTGCCCTTTTTGAGTTCAAGTTCATCAATTCTATTTCTTCCTTCCATTTCAAGATAATACTCAGTGAACTTTGAAAACCTGGCTGGTGTGGCAGCCACAAAAGAGTTTTGGGCTTTTTGGGGTTGTGTGTACTTTACATCGCTTCTTTTGTAGAGGGAATATTTACCACTGGTTAGCAGGGTCAAATAGCCATTTTGAGTTAGACCTTTTTTATCAATGAAGGTTTTAAAGCTCATAGATTTACCATCAGGTGTTTTAATACTTATACTTTTATCTCGTTGTAATCCGTAAATAGGGGCATCCGGTCTGTCAATATTCCTGATTTCTATTTCTTCACTGTAAGCATTGTATCTGTAAAACACATTGGATTCAAATTCATCATTGTAGAACAATTGTCCGGGCAAAAAACTATCTGAAGTATATGCAGAGCCTTGTATGTCAGCTTCGGCAAGTTTTCTCTTTTCATTACCTGACTTAATATCACCCAGAAGATAGGACACAATATCATTATTAGCACCTCCCGCACTCATTTGATTGTTGGCCAATTGACCTGAGGTTTGGGCATTTACATTGTAAATTAGGGCAAGACCTAGCATTGCAAGTATCTTTTTCATCACTTAAATTTTGAATGCTAAACTAACTTTTTTCATTAGAAAAATAAAGAATTTAAAGTTAACATGGTTATAATTTTCGGTACATTTCCCTAATTAGGTGGTACGCTACCTTAATAAAGCGTCTCTGCGCGCGCTTCATAGTGCTACTGCTTGAGTTGGAAAACAATCAAAGGGCCATTGTTTTGAGCGGCAATGAGCAACGTGTCTTGCTTATTTTCCAAAACTGCCAAATCTTTAATATTACCGTCAAGGAGTATACCCGATTCTTTTTGTTTTAAAGATTGGTACCCATCCTTTCCATTTGAAAGTAAGACTAGACCAGAGAAGGCATCAAGCCTTGGGGTTTCCACTTCCGTATTGTAGATATTTCCGGAAATGACAGCGTCTTCAAATCCATCTTTGTTAACATCGATGAACTTTGTTTTTAGTATTGGAAACAGCTGGGCTTCATTGGGTAAATAACTTTTAAAGAAATTTCCATCACCCTTATTAATAAGTACGATTGACTTGAATTCTGTAGCTTCAGCTTCATAAGCCGTATTTAATTTTTCGCCATAGATATCAATAAGTTTTGCATTGGCAAACTCGGAATACGTTTCAAACTTTTGTTGAATGAACGGCATCTGTTGAGACGAACATTCACGACCACGAACAGGAACGTACGCTCCATTGTATTTTTTACTTAGAACAATATCTGGAGTACCGTTATCGTCAAAGTCCGTTGAGTATACTTTAAATGGTTTTTTTTTGTTCGCTTTAAATTTAATGTTTAAACCCACATTTCCCAAAACGTAATCTGATAAACCGTCATTGTTAATATCGGTTTCTGCAATGGAGAACCACCAACCTTTCTCATTTAACATACCATTTTGGACATCGATTCTGAATAATGAACCCCCTTCATTTTTAAAAAAACCAATGCTGCTCCACTCGCCAACGGCAATAAAATCATCCCATCCATCATTGTCAAAATCTGTGATGAGAATATCATTGACTATTCCAAAATCATCAAATTCAGGGATAATTTTCTGGGTTACATCCTTTAATTCGCCATTTTGGTTCTCCCATAATGTTGACGGAACATGAACAGGATAGTTCTGGGGTACTATTCTATTGCCTACTAAAATATCCAAATCCCCATCCCTATCATAATCGATGACTTCAACGGCTTTACCGCTTTTGGGATTGGAATCCAGTGGACTCATGGCGGCCCTCCTAAAATTGCCCAACCCATCGTTCAAATAGAGGCGGTCCGCATAAAGCGAAGAATAGTGGGCAAATTCGTTGCCACCGCTCACTACAAATAAATCAAGATCATTATCGTTATCAAAATCAAAAAACACCGACTCCATATCCTCATAGTTTCGGTCATCCTGAAAAATGGGAACACTTTTTTGAAGGAATCTTCCATTTTTTTGTTGAACAAAAAGAACTGCACTTTGCCCTGAGGCACCTCCTATAAAAATGTCCTCCATATCATCTCCATTAACATCTCCTTCTGAGATAAAAGGACCTAATGTGGACTGTTTGTAAGGGAGTAAGATTTCCTTTTCAAAATCATCATGGCTGTTTTCCCGATGTCTAAAGTCCAAACCAATTTCCTTATTGTCAAGCCTGTTAAAAAATGGTGGATCGATCATATCTTTTTCTCGATTTGCCAACCTGCCCTCAGCTTCCAAAAACTGAACGGTGGTGTTTACCTTAACATTATATTTTTCTTGGTATGTTCCACTGGGCCATTCCACTGTAACCGTGTCAATTGAGGAATAACTTCCCAATCCGAAATGTGCAATGTTTTCATGGGCGGAACGATACCCCCTGACCCTTCTGGTTTCCAAAAACTGGCGCTTACCATTGTATTTTATTGTAATCTTTGGAAATGATTCCGAAAGTTTGCCGTAGGCGTCGATTTTTATATAGTTGCCCCTTTGGTTTTCCATGGTCAGGTTTTTATACAGAAAGCAATTTTCATCCATGTTATTGATCACCAAATCCAAATCACCATCATTGTCCAGGTCACCCTGTGCTGCCCCATTGCTAAAGGAAAAATCAGCTAGCCCCCATGCGCTACTTGAATCATTAAATTTTAGGTTTCCATTATTTTGATACACTATGTTAGGCAGTTTCTCGGACGGCATGGCATCATATAGTTGTTTCTTTACTTCCAAGGGTACCTTTCCCCTGTATGCTACCTTGGCCTCATACACTTTTCGCTGTAGATCATTATCCAGCGCATACCTTCTATACCCATTGGTAATGAAAACGTCCTTGTCCGAATCGTGGTCATAGTCCGACAAGAGTACTGACCAACTCCAATCAGTATTGGCCATCGATGTTGCCTGGGCTATGTTGGTGAATTTATTTCCAGATTGGTTCAATTGCAGCGAATTGTACATGTACTGATAATGAAATTCCGCCTTGTTAACCAGATAATCAAATCGATTCGTATTCATGGAAGCCATAAGGGTTTTTGAACGAACGTGATCATTGGCCGCCATATCCAAGACAAAGATGTCCTGCAATTCGTCATTATTGATATCGGCAATATCCATACCCATACCATAATAGGAAATATGATTGGTATATTCTTTTATCCGGTCAGAAAAAGTACCATCTTGGTTGTTAATGAACAATGCATCTGGGATATAGTAATCACTTGCGATGTAGAAGTCCAACCAGCCATCACCATTAATGTCAGAAACCGTTAACCCAAGTCCAAAAATGGGTCTTTCAATACCTGCTTCTTTGGTGATATCAATAAATTTTCCACCCTCATTTCTGTAGAGGTGTGAACTGTTGAAGTGTCTGGTTTCGTCATTTTGTCCTACAAGGGGATAGAAACGTATTGGGTCCACCCCGTAGTATTCATTTTCATTCATGACCAAGCAGTCCAAATCGCCATCGTTGTCAAAATCAAAAAAAACGGATTGGGTGCTAATGCCCATATCAGCAAGACCAAGGGATTCTGCAGATTCCTGAAAGGTTCCATCTTTTTGATTAATGAAGAAAAGGTTTTTGCGTTGTGAGCGTTCGTTGGGGCCACCCTGTGAAACGTAAATATCCAACCAAGTATCGTTGTTGATGTCCACAAAAGTGACTCCATTGGACCATGTTTTACCATTGTTGATATTTGCCTTTTCAGAGGAGTCTTCAAAGACCAAATTACCTTGATTGAAGTATAATTTATTTTTTACCTGGTTCCCACAGAAGAAAATATCCTGAAGGCCGTCTTTATTTAAATCCGCAATTCCAACGCCGGCACCATTATAGAAATAATCGAAATCAAAAAGGTTTTCCCTTGTGGCAACATTGTGTCTTAAACTGTTCTCAAAAAGCAACTTGCTCTTTGCAGATGGAACCCTCTGGAAAACCGTTCGATTCTTGGTGTCCGTCTCTGTTGTTGATTTTTTATCTGGGGGGGGCTCATTTTTACAACTGCAAAAGCAGGACAGTACCAGGGATAAGAGAATGTAGCGTTTCCCATGAGAGAGGGGATTTTTAAATACGGTAGACAAAAACATTGGATTTACGTTATTCTTATGTCGATAGGAAAACAAATAATTATTAAGGTGTTAATACGGGTAAATGTTAAAACGTCAGTAAGTACCGTAATCCATTTCTACAGATTCAGCTTCAGTTTTACAACCTACAAATACCACTTGGTTGTACCCAAGGGGTAAATATCTGGGATAAAATCTCATAAAAATATTCTTTGAAACTAATCAACACCGTTTCAGTTTGGCCAACAGGTATCTGAAAGTAGCCTCGCTAGTACTATTGACTCTGATTACACCTTAAAGGAGGTTTACGAATAAATACGATTTCATCCCAAACTGAAGTTAAATGAGACAGTAGAAACAATAATCGGTTTTCTACTCAACGTATAAGTTTCCCAAATTTTCAATAGCAAAGACCGTTCCATTGGAACGGTCTTTGTTTGATTAAATCAAAAATAATCTAAAATATATTTATCAAAAATTTAGTCTTTACAGAAATCTATAGCTATTGGTCCTGCTTCGACCCCGGTGTAGCCACCAACCACATTGTCGTTTGGTGTTATTATTTCAAAGCCAATTTCACCATATTCATCGCCGGGGAAGAACCAATCTGCTGACTCAGTTCCTTCAGGAATGGTGATTGTTCCCGTTCCTGTTGAACCATCATTTGGAGTACAATCGTCGCCCCCCAAAAAAGTCCCGGCCGCAGCACCATAAGGTGAGCATAAACCTACCTCCAGAACTGTTCCATCATCCAAGGTAACCGTAATACCGGATCCCCCATTAGGGTCATCAGTCTGCCATCCGTCTCCAAATGAATCTGTCATATTAATTGTCCAGACTCCGGGCGTAGGAGCTGTTGGAGGGCAAACCACAGTTGCAGAGTAAAGAAAAGGTGAACTGAAGTAAGACCCTGTTAACGTACCAGAATTATCGGCAGCAGAATACCTTCTTCCATCACTCAATACTAGTTCGAAACGTACAGTAAATTCATCCGATCCATCGACTGTAGAATCTGATATCGGTAAGATACTTATCAAATCAGGTAAGGTTATGGAATATGAAAAACGAGGCAATCCAAACTCCCCTATAGTGAAGGTAGAAGGATCAAGGGTTTCCGCAAGCACCTCATCGGTACTGAAGTCTGTTCCCCCTTCCTCAACTGAATTATCTTCAAAAGCAATCCACACTTCTATTGACTCTACCAGTCCTCCATTCTCTTGATCTTGGACCTCCAATTCAACGGCAAAGGTAGAATCCGCTTCACCGATTGGGATTTCATTTGAAATTATGTTAACGGTTCGTAGAATAGCACCTCTTTCAACATCTTCCTGTATGATATCAAATTCTTGGTTCCCATCTTCACAAGCTGCGAACAGTACTCCTACTATTCCAACTAAAAGCAATCTATGTTTAAAATTTATTTTCTTCATTGTTCTAGTATATTTTAGTTAGCAGCCGGAAATGATGGACTTGGTGGGTTCGTGTCCCAAAATACCTGGGTATTCAAATCCTCTCGCTGCACAAGGTTGGGATTGTTCAGCACTTCGTTCTGAGGTAATAAGTATGTCCTGGGAAAAGGCCCTGGATCTGGTTCCCAGTTTGGGAACAACGTTGTAGGGTATCCCGTCTTCCTGTAATAGTTGTAGGATTCAAAACCACCTCCGTACAATGTTGTAAAATACTGATTGGCATAGATATTTTCCTTGTCGTCACCACTTGCCGCATCAAAAGAACTCACAATATCGTCTATGTAGTCAGTAACATCGTCTGCTGAAGGTTCAAAAGAAAGATCGGCAGAAGTATCCAAGGCACCAAAGCTTTGGACCTTTGCAATCGACTTTTCCAGCCCTGCACGAAGGGCCGCAGACCTCTCAGCATCCGATGCTGCCATTTCTCCAATCCAGAAATCAATGTAGGAAGAGAGGATGATAGGGGTGATACCAGCACCGCCGCCACCTTGTCCTAAACCAACACCGGGCGCTATATTAACACCGGTAACCGCATCAACATCATTAAATTGACTGTCATCAAAACGTCCCGCCGTTGGATAAACCCCGGGGGCTGCCTTCAAGAACCCGTCCGGTGGGCCACCCTCATCGTTCCCATGGCTCCTTCCCCAATACCCGTTATCTACGCTGCAATAAATAAATCCGTCATAATGTGCTGGAGGTGTGAACAGGGAACAGGAAATCGTCTCTTCGTTCGGTGGAACCGGATCTCCGCTTACATCATTGGCTCCAGGCACCCCATCTGCCTGGCGGTAGAAATAGTACCGTATTCTTGGATCATTATTTTGAAGCATCAAATCCATTAACCAATTGGAACGGTATGTCCCTACACCGGTAGGTGTATAGTCAGCTTCATATATAGGATGCCTGTCACTAGGCTGAAGTTCACTTGTTCCATAACCCAATTGGAAATCATCATCTGCCGATGTAATATAATTTCCTGACGCGATAATAGCATCGAACGCAGCCTTGTTGCCGGTGTTCTTATGGGAACGTAGGCGAATGGAATTGATAACCTTAATCCATTTTTCGGTATCGCCTTCGTAAAACATGTCCGTCGCCCCCTGATCCGGAGGCCCAGAGGCCAATAAGGCTTCTGCTTCATCTAAAAGACCAAAAGCTCCCGCATAAACCTCTTCCCCACTGTCCAATTCCGGTGCGGGAAACTCCGCTGGGTTACCTGCCTGGGAAAATGTGGCATTACCAATAACGTCAACTAATTGGAATAGGCAATGCGCATACATGATTTTACCCAAGGCAATGTGAAAGGAGTAATCAACATCGCTGTCTGCGTCTATGGCCTCTAGGTTTTGTAGATTGGTCAAAATACCTACATCAACGGCACCATTACCTGGGATGGTAAAGTCCGAACTGTAAACCCTTGCCCAAACGGCGTTTAATGCGCTACCTGGAAGTGCATTAAAATAGTCCCTTCCGTTGAAGTATTCAATACGGGTCAATTCTCCCAAATCTTCAGATAAAAAATGCTGGTTTGAAGCATAGGCCAGCTGAATGGAGTTCAGCAATAAATTTGGGTCTGATTGTTCCGGTGACAGTTCATTGGGACTCACGGTTAAGTCCAGTTCCGTAGTTTCACAAGCGGTAAATACTGCACCTGCTGTGAAAATCAATGCAAATTTTTTAAATATTTTATTCATCATGATATTCTCTCTTGTCAATTTTAATTAAAAGGATGCCCTGACGGTGAATCCATACCTTCTGGCACTTGGCCCGTTTAAGAAGTCAAAGCCTTGACCGTTACCGACCCCGACCCCCTGAACGTTGGGATCGAAATTTGCACCATCTGGGGTATTGTATGCATCATACCAGAGGTTAAAGCCCTGTACCGATAAGGTCAAGGAACCAAAAGGTGTCCGGTCCAAAAGTTTGGATGGAAAACTGTAGGCCAAGGAAACTTCCTGAAGACGCACAACGGAAGCATCATAAATCCTGGTTTCCGTGGGCCCAAACAATAGGTTGCTAAAGAAATACGTGGAATTGTTGATTTGTGTATTATTTGGCGAACCATCTGCCTTGACCCCTGGAAGTATATAAGTGTCCAAGCGATTCTCTGTCTCTACAATAAGACCTCTTCCCAAGAGGGTGGCCACTGTACTTGAAAGAATGTCTCCACCTCTAGTGTGGTTGATTTGGAAGTTGAGGTTCCAATTTTTATATCGGATATCGTTGATGAAGTTCATCTGGTAATCCGCAATAGCATCCCCAACAATGGGCGCCAAGCCGTCGGCATCCTGTTGGACCTCTACATAGTCGCCTCCTGCATTTACAACAAAGTTACCATTATCATCCCTTTGGATAGCCGTACCATAGATGGAACCTAGAGACTTTCCTTCTTGGGCCACGTTACCCCCTCTGAAAAGGGCACCACCGGCTGGAATAGATCCTGAATAGAAAATCTGGTCCTGCTCTTGTTCCGTTACTTCGACATTATTGGTGAAGAAATTAACCCTAGAGTTCCATGAAAAGTTTTCACCTCTAAAGATATCAATACCCAGATCGGCTTCAAACCCTATGTTTTCAATTTCACCAATATTACTCTGTGTCAAGGTAAATCCTGTTGATGGTGCCAATGGCTCCAGTACAATCAAATCATTAGTGGTTTTTACAAAATAGGTGGCGTCCAAGGAAATTCTGTTTTTCCATAATTTGGATTCGATTCCAAACTCAATTTCTTCCAAAAGCTCCGGTTCCAAATCTGGGTTGGCCCTAAAATTGGCTACCTGATTAGTGGTGATTGTACCACCACTCAACGGATCGTTGAACACCTGTGTATTCTGTTCGGTAAAACCTACTGTTGGATAGGCCGAATCTGTATCAAAGTTGGCAGACGTACCATAACTTGCCCTTATCTTTAAAAAGTTAAGTCCGTTTTCTGACTTAAGCTCCGGGAAGGCATTGGTCGGTAAGAAGGAGAGACTGGCACCGGGATAAGTAATGCTATTATTGTCACTTTGGAAGTTAGATACCCAATCCCTTCTTGCACTTACGTTCAGGAACAAATAGTCGTCATAGTCCAAAGTGGCCTGTCCCAAAAGTCCAACGATGTTACGTTTCCTGGAAAACTGGATGGGCAACTGGTTTTGATAATTGAAGTGTCTCTTTATACCGAACACCAACTGTCCCGTACTGGCAACTCCACTTCGGTCAAATGAATCCGAACGGGACGTAGCCCCTACGGTGAACGAAAGGCCCACTTTTTCTGAAAGGTCATAATTTCCATTAATGGACACAAAGTGGTCCCAGATGGTATTGTTGTTATCAAAGGTGTCCAAGAACCCAAAGATAGCTTGGTTAAATTCCACACCACCCTTATTGGAGCCGTTCACATTCCTTTCATTGTAAAAGTCCAGCCCTGTCCTCCATGTGGCCGTCAAGTTATCATTCAATTCATAATTAGCAGAGAGGTTCCAAAAGAATCGATTGGTAATCTGGCGATAAGTAACATTCTTGGCTGTCCAACGTGGGTTGATAATACTATTGTTTTGTCGGTAATATACACTGGATCCATCAATTGGATTTTCAAATGGAAGCCCCATAAGATCCACACTCAAAGGGGTGAAGAATACGTTCCCATATACAGAGAGACCATCCGTACCATTACCCCTACTTGCTGCAATAGGTGGTGTTCTTACATCAGACTTGGCATAGTTCATGGTGCCACGGATGGTAAACTTGTTGCTTAACTTAGCAACACCACCCAAAGAGACATTTATCCTCTTGAAACTGTTTCCTGGGGTAAAACCGGTATCATCATAGTATCCTACGTTGGCATTGAATGCCGTGTTTCCGTCCTCAGAAGAACCTGATACATTGATATTGGTATTAATGGTATTGCCTGGTCGGAAAAACTCTTCAACAGAATCATAAGGTCTCCAATCATATCGCGCCCCGGCAAATTCTGGGAATGCCTGTGGGATGCCTGTTGCCGGAGATGCCGTAGAATAGGGGTGCTCCAAGGTCCCAGCATCATCAATGGCAGGTTGCGCACCCCAACCTGCTGTACCACCCCTGTCAAAACTTGGTCCCCAGTTACTGAAGAACCATCCAAAGGCCTGGTCAAACCCGTTACCGTACTGTTGTTGGTAATCAGGCAATGAGGCCATTTCATTAGTAAAAAAGGATTGGCTTATGGTGATTTCCGTTTTTTTGGGTCCGGTACTTGATGAACCGGATTTTGTAGTAATCAATATAACCCCATTACGGCCTTGTGTTCCATATAAGGTAGCCGCTGACAATCCTTTAAGCACCTCAATGCTTGCAATATTGTTAGGGTCAAGGTCCAAAAACCGTGAACTGGCGGTGTTACCATCAATAAAGTTTCCTTGCCCGTCAGCACCGTCATTGTTGGTATCGTTACTGAAAGGTACACCGTCCACGATAAATAGCGCTTGGTTGTTCCCACTAAATGAGTTCAAACCTCGGATGACAACATTGGTTGCCGAACCTGCTGCACCACCGGCGGCAGTAATCTGAACCCCTGCGGCCTTACCGGCCAAAACTCGCGCTACATCACCTTCGGCCCGATCTTCCAATTGTTCGGATCCTACCGAGGTTACCGCATAACCCAGAGCTTTCTTTTCTCTTTTTATACCTTGGGCGGTTACGACCACTTCTTCAAGCGCTTGGGCATCCTCTTCCATTTGGACATTGATGGTGCTACCTGCACCAACAGTCATTCGCACGTCCCTTTGTCCTATATAGGTAAATAAAAGGGTCTGTCCCTCGCTGGCCATAATAGCGTAGTTTCCGTCAAAATCGGTCTGCGTACCATTGGAAGTACCCTCTACGACAATGTTGACCCCAGGCAATGGCAGACCTTCGGAGTCCGTGACCGTACCTGAAATCGTCTTGTCTTGTGCAAACGAAACGTGCACAATTAACGCCAATAACAGCGTTAAGATTCCATTTAGTTTTGTTCTCATTTTAAAATTATTTGAATTAGCTAGCCGCTAAAATCATAATTTCATGTTAACAATCCAAATTAATTACGCTAAAATTTCTCCACCCCTAGGAATATTGACC
>JBCDBE010000033.1:0-30057 GCA_039184365.1 Bacteroidota bacterium
ATGGGGCCATTACAGGCAATTCCAAAATAGTATGTTTAAGAAAGACGATAAGAGAAGACTTTACTGGTTAATAGAGAGTTTTTCTTCTGGTAAAATTGATGAGAGAACTTTTTGTGATGAGTTCTATTATAGTTACGACTTAGAGATTGATTATGAAACCTTTTCTTCTTTGGAAAAAGAAGCTTTTGCAGAACTTTCTTCTGTATCAAGTAGATTTTCGGAATTTGAGGAAGATCATAAATTGGATTCAAAGGCCTTTTCTACGGTGGAAGAATTGAGGCAAAAAGTTAAGGAGACCCAATTGAAATTAAAACACGTTGTGCATTAGTTGCACAGGTGCAGAACTAAAGTGTAACAAATAAATTAATCCTGGCATTAGGTGTAATAAGAACCGATTTTTGGAGAGATCTTATTTCTTAATTTTGCCATTAGGATAACTGTAGTAACTTGAGAAATAATTGATGATTAATTAGATACATTTTCAGAACTTTACGTAAAGCCGGTTCGATTTGTTTCGAACTGGCTTTTTAACTAGAATATCTATGAAAATAGTACCTTATTCAGTTGGAATAATCCTCGGATTAATATTGATTATCCTTGCATTATTGGGTATCGACTATATATTTCTAGGTTTAATCTTCAGCACACCTCCAGGGCCTTACAAGGGTGTTGTGCCCAATGTCGCCAGTTCAGGTTTTCTGACAAAGGCCTTACCATTGTTGGCAATGATGTTTGTTGGGATGTTCTTGATTGTATTTCATGCCATCAAGCTAATCGAAAGTAAAAAATTAAATAAATAGTTTAGCAAAAGACTTCTAGCTAGTGTTCGTCTGCGACGGGCGCTGGCAAAAGAGTAAGAATAAACATTAAGAGAAGAATCCTGCTGCGCTGTAGTTGTCCTGATAGCTATGGGGATGCTGCGGCGGGCAACCCCGCTACGGTATGACTGCCATAGTGGGGAAATTCAATACGATTGAACAAACAATGCGCAAAACTATTTGTATAATCCTAGTATTAAAAAAATGAAAAATACAATTCTGGTGACAATCATTGCCCTTTTAGCAATGTCAATTTGTAATTCGCAGCGGATAGAACAGCATGAGTTATCCGGTAAGCACCGGTATGTTGACCAGCAAGGGCGACGTATGAAAATGGGCGACTTGGTCAATGCCATGGAAGGGAACCGGGAGGCCCTGAACCTCATCAAAGGTGCCCGAATCGATAGGAATTTTTCTTCGGTAATGGGTTTTGCAGGGGGTGGTTTAATGGGTTGGTCCTTAGGAACTGCCATAGGGGGTGGTGACGCCAATTGGACTCTAGCTGGAGTCGGTGCTGGGCTTATAGGGCTGAGCATACCATTTTCCTCAAACGCAAAAAAAAATACTAAACGGGCGGTGCAGACCTACAATGCATCTCTAGGCACGACCTCTTTCATCGAGCATAAACCGCAACTGAAGTTTATCGCAAACGGTAATGGTATTGGGATGTCACTGGGCTTTTAGCCCTGCTCTGCGAAGGCTGTGCCTTAGGAGTAGAATAAAGAGGGCGATTGGTGCGAAGTCACAGACTTCGCACAGCAGATAAAGAATAATGCGATTTAGAGAAGAAGCCACGGTCAATAGGCCGTGGTTTTTTACTTTTTTGCCATCCCCATGTGCCTAACCGTAATGGACTGGGAGGAAAATGATTAAGTTTAGAAAAAAGCTTTAAAAAGTAAGTATGCTCAAAAAAACTCGGGAAACAGTAGCTGCATTGGTTTTTGCTTTTCAGTGCGTTTTATGTCATTCCCAATCTTCCACTGACCATGATATGTGGGGAAATTGGTACCCCGGATATCTTGGCGATGTGGCGGAGGTCTATACGGAGTTTTTCATTGATGCATCGAAGATCTACTATTTTTACAGTACTACCGAATCAATTGTACCAAGACCCTATTATATTTCCAACTCGAAATTATATATTGACCGTAGCAACAATAGGGAATTTGAGGTATTGGGAGAAATCTCGATTTCCAATGATACGTTATATATTGCTAATGGAGCTGGGCTAAGTTTTTTTTTAAGGCAAAAGGAAAAGCCTAATTTGAAGGACGTAATCGATAATTACTTCTCTTTCGATGCTTTTTTTGAAGGGTACCTTTCGAGAGCTGCTCACTGGAATGAAAAAAAATATAAATAATGCTTCACTCAGTGGTGACAAAAGGCTATGAAAGTGATTCAGGATTTTATAGTGGTGGTGGTTCATTTTTTTAACCAGAAACGCATCACGGACTTTGGATATGAAAGGGCCACCAACCTGATATCCTTATAGGTGATACTTCTGCTAGGTTGTGTAATTTCCTTAGGATTAAAATTAATTGGATTATACGCCAAAACGATGCTTGAAAATTTAGTGAATGGGTTAGGCAAGACCATATTATTAGGGAGCCTGTTGATTTTTCTTTTTCTTTTTAATTACCTATTCAAGAAGCAAATAATAAATCTCTACAAAAAGAACCTTGACAATCCAGATGCTTTGAAAAAAAAATATAAAAGTTGGATTTGGATAGCTTTTAGTTTACTCCCTACTTTGTTCGTTATCAATATTTGTTTCATAAGAAGTTTGGTTACTTAGTATTTAAAATAGATTAGGTAAAATGGAATTTTAAATAAAACCACGATGAAAGTCGTGGTTTTTTTACCTCTTTCGGCATTCCTTTTTCAGTAGTGATCCGGAGTTTTAAAACCTAAATTTCCAACCGTTTTACACCCTTAATTTCTATGGCCTTCCATACACCGAAAAAATAGGTCATTTTACAACAAAATTTAGGGATTTCAAGGGGTTTGGGCTATTTTAGATAGTGCAAACACAACCATACAGCTCCTTTGAACCTGCGCCATTTTCTTTTAGCCCTTTTTGTATTGTTCTCGGTAGGTGCCCATGCCCAATTGGAAGCCTCCATCTGGTATTTTGGTAGAAACGCAGGCTTGGATTTTAGAAGCGGAAACCCTGTGGCCCTCACCGATGGGGCCCTCGACACTCGGGAGGGGTGCGCCACTATCTCTGATGCTATGGGCAACCTTCTGTTTTATACCAATGGTTATACGGTTTGGGACAGAAACCACAATATCATGCCCAACGGAAATTTTCTTGGCGGCGACGACAGTAGTACCCAATCGGCCATTATCGTTCCCAACCCAGGGAACCCAAATCTGTTTTACATTTTTACCACACCAGCGGTCTTTATTAGTGGGGACCCTGGCTTACGGTATTCTGAAGTTGATATGAGCCTCAATGGGGGTATGGGTGATATTAATGCGACGAAAAACGTACTGATCCATGCGCCCGTTCCCGAAAAGATAACGGCCATTGAACACGCCAATGGCACTGATATTTGGGTAGTGACCCACCATTGGGGCAACGATGCCTTTGCCGCCTACCGCGTGACGGCAGCAGGTCTTGATACCACACCTGTAATCAGCAACACGGGTTTTGATATGGATTATCCCACCGTAGGCAGCGAAATTGTTTTTGCCATGGGTGCCATTAAAATATCACCTGACGGAACCAAGCTGGCCATTGCACATAATAGGGTTGGGGTGGAACTGTTTGATTTTGATGCCGCCACTGGACAGGTAAGTAATCCGGTTCGTTTAAGGGAGGACGATCAAGAATATTATGGGGTCGAATTTTCACCAAACAGCGAGGTGGTCTACATTTCAATCAGTGCAGGGGGCTTGTTGCAGTACGACCTTAATGCAGCAGATATACCGGCAAGTGAAGTTGAAATCTCAGATAGTCCGTTGATATTTGGCCTACAATTGGGCATTGACGGTAAAATGTACATTGCTTTAGATTTTGTGCCCTATCTGGCCGCAGTGAATCAGCCTAATGTTGTGGGTGCCGGCTGTGATTTTGAACTCCAGGCCGTCAATTTGGATACGGGGATCAGTTTTTTTGGTTTGCCGCCCTTTATTCAATCGTATTTTTTTGTTGATGATATACAGGCCGAAAACCTATGTTTTGGTGATGTTACCGAATTTTCCATCAATGTGAGTGAACCCATTGTTTCCATTGACTGGAGTTTTGGGGATGGCAATACTTCCACTTTGGAAACCCCAACCCACACCTATGCTGCCCCTGGCACCTATACTGTTACCGTTACGCTTAGCACTGCTTCAGGAACGGAGACCAAAATTTCTGAAATCACCATTTTTGATGCCCCCGTAGCCAACCCTTCAGGGCCTATTGAGGGGTGTACCTCCTATGGCAGTTATAATTTAGACATGCCTTCCTTTGATCCCACCTTTTTAGGGGGGCAAGACCCAGGCCTATTTGCGGTTTCCTACCATTTATCACAAGCAGATGCTGATAACAACGAAAATGCATTAACTGGGGTACATGTTTTTGATTATGGGGTGACCCCCGTGTTCGTGCGGGTATTTAATAGGTCGAATGCGTTATGCTATGATACTACCCAGTTTGATGTGGTGGCCCGGCAGGCCCCTTTGGTGGATACCGTTACCGATTGGGTCGTTTGCGATGATGATTTTGATGGGCAGTACCCCTTTGACCTTTCCCTAAAAGATGATGAAATCTTCAATGGTCAGGACACGGCACTGTTTGAACTGCTGTACTTTGGTTCCCAGGCGGATGCCGATGCGGGCACTAACCCTTTGCCCAATCCCTATACCAATACCCTCGCACAAGAAGAGGTGTTTTTTAGGTTCCAGAACCGTACTTATACCACCTGCTTTAGAACGGGGAGTTTTAGGATTCAAGTAATCGATGGAGTGGAAGCCAATACCCCTTCCAATTTGGAGTATTGCGATGACAACAAAGATGGGCAGGCCACTTTTGATCTTACCCTCACCGAAACGGAGATCATAGGTGCCCAAAATATTTCAGGTTTGGTGATTACCTTTCACGAAACGGAGGCTGATGCTGATGCGGGCACCAATGCTGTGGATGCACCCAACTATTTGAGCAAGGCCTATGAATATACCATTTATGTACGGGTTGAAAATGCGTCGGATAGCTCCTGTTACGACACCACCTCATTTCAATTGCAGATTTTTGATACCCCCATGGCGGCAACGGTCACGGATTGGCTGGTCTGTGATGACAATAACGATGGGAGGTATAATTTTGATTTGGTCCAGAAGACCAATGAAATTAGCAATGGCACTGCTGATATAACCGTTTCCTTTTTTGAAGCACAAGCGGATGCCGAGGCATCCCTGAGTGCTATTTCAGGGAATTATGAAAACACCTCGAATCCACAAACCCTATATTTTCGGTTGGAGAATGGCACCAATCCCCATTGCTTTGATGTAGGGTCCTTCAAACTCTTGATAGTAGACAACCCAACGGCTTTCGCTCCAACGGATATTGTGGTCTGTGATGAGGATGAAACGGGCCGCTACACTTTTGATCTTTCTCAAAAAGATACCGAGGTACTAAATGGACAGGACGATGAGGTGTATGAAGTCAGCTACCACAGGTCTGAATTGGCAGCGATGAACAACGAGAACCCACTATCCAAAACGGCCTATCAAAATACCAATGGGAACGAAATCATATGGGCTCGAATCCAGCACAACCCATTGGATTTTTGCTATGATGTGACCAGCTTTGCCCTCACTATTAATCCACTGCCGCAACCCAACTTGGAAGCCACCTATGTCATCTGTCCAGATGCCCCGGATCTGGTGATTGATGGGGGCGTTTTTGAAACGTACCAATGGCGGGATGCCAATGGCACCAGCATTGGTTCCGATGCCACATTGGAAATACCGGCACTGGGGCTGTATTCCCTAACGGTAACGGAAACCACCAACGGGGTCACCTGTGAGAACACCCAAAATTTTGAGGTATTTTCTTCTGGAGCCCCCGAAAGTTTTACGGTGGACATCAATGGCGTATCCGATGTGATTACCCTGACCATCAATGCCCTAGGTATAGGTGCCTTTGAATATTCCATAGATGGGGCGGTGTATCAAGAAAGTAACACCTTTGAGGTCTTCCCTGGCCCGTATACGGTATATGTCCGTGACCCGCTGCAATGTAGGATAGTAACGAAGGAAATCATTGCAATGGGTTACCAAAAATTTTTCTCGCCCAATGGGGATGGAACCAATGAACATTGGAACATCATAGGAGGGGAAGTATACCCAAATTCCTGGGTGTACGTCTATGATCGTTATGGAAAGCTTCTGGAGCAGTTTTCACCTATGGGACAAGGTTGGGATGGTACGTATTTGGGCCAAAAAATGCCAGCCTCAGATTACTGGTTTCGATATGAATATGATACGGGAAAGGTACTTACCGGACATTTTGCTTTAAAGCGCTGATTTAGGACGACCACTTATCGAATTTTTAGCAATACTTTCTTACAATATCCGTTATAAATTCTTAGATATCATAACCTATGAAATACACTTACCTGATGTTTGGGTATTTGTTGTTATTTACCGCATGTACCACCCTAAAAGATCTACAAACCGTTGAAACGGTTATTCCCTGTGTCGGCTCTGTGGGACAAACAAAAGGCAGGGTATTTTCAAAAGAATTCCAAAAAATCGGTGAACCTAGAATTTCACAACCCATAGCGGTATCATTGCAATCCAAGGCCTTCTCCAAAACTTCGTATAAGGCCTATCAAAAATATCGTGGGCACTTGGGAAAACAGGTTTCCATAGCCTACAACGATTCCTTGGCGGTACCCCCTAGATTTTATGAATTGCGTATCACTGACTTAGTGGGCATAAAAAATGTTTTGAACCAAGAAAGCAACAATGGACTATTGCATTACTTGGAGGATGATCGATCTCTTGCAATGTTGACGGGAATATCTTTTGTGGTCATAAACAGGCAACAGCAAATGCTTGAGGAGGCCCAACACCTTTCCCTTGTTCAGAAGGATGGACACCTAGTACTTCAAGTTGAAAATGGCATGCTAAATATGGAAATTGACATGAAATCCCTTGAGGTTTTTGATTTTGAAACCTCCGGATTCTGTTGGCAGGCCAACAAACGCAATCAACCGGAGATTGCAGTGCTGACCAGAAATCGTGAAGGTTGCCCTAGGGGAACGGAAAAAACTGCCGCCAAATTGGATGAAACCCGTCAATACTTAAAACTCTGACCATGGTAAAAAAACTGCTACCCCTCTTTTTCCTTTTGTGTCTTTTGACAGGATGTGAGGATATTTTTGAAGTGACCGACATCTCAAATGAACAAGTGCAGCTTTTGGCGCCAACCAACCAAAGCGTGGTGATGGATAGTATCGTCAATTTCAACTGGAACGGGGTTGAGGAAGCTGATGCCTATTTGATACAAGTTGCCACCCCTGATTTTGAGAATGCCATACAAATTGTACTGGACACGGTTGTCTCCATCGATTCTACTTTTGTGGGCAACCGAATCTCAAAACAATTACCGGACAATACCTATCAATGGCGGGTACAAGCCCAAAATAGCGCATTCTCCACAGCATTCAGTACCAACGGGTTTACGGTCCAAAAAACTAACTAGTGGCACCCATGACCAAAAATCAGAAAACATATGTACTATTGGCCATTGTTTTAACAGTTTGGGGTATACTCGGTTTTAAAGTGTTCAATGGTCTAGGGGTAGATGAACCTATGGAACAAAAAATACGGTTGGAGGTGCCCTACATGGCCCAAACCATGGAAAAGAGGGAACCTATCCTGGTTACGGCAAATTATCGTGACCCTTTCCTGGGCCTACCTCCAAAAGACCAAAAGCCTAAAAGTAGGATCAAAAAGAAATCGGTAAAGGCCAAACCACCAAAAAAGAACATTGTGTATTCCGGATGGGTAGCACAAAATGGAGCTAAAAATCAAATGTTCTTCGTAACCATTGACGGTCAGGAGCACCTCATGAAAAAAAACCAAAAAGTAAATGGGGTGACCTTGGTTTGGGGCAATCAAGAATCCATTAAGGTCAAGTACCCTGGGTATACTGAAACAATTATCCTTGATCAGTGATCTGGAAACAAAAAATACCGGCTGGTGCGTTGCAGTTTGTCCTTTTTGTAGGGGCCGTGATTGCCGTACTGTTGCTATCCTTTGTATTGGTTTCTTATTCCCATAACGTTTTTAAGAAAAAGACCGATGTCACTATTGAGGTGATACGCACCGCTGATGTTGCACTAAGGAAGTCGTTTTTAATACCTATTAAAAATGGTGAAACCAAAAGGATTCCCCTGAACAATGGACTTGGTATTGAAGCCGAAGTTTCCAGAATGGACTGGGGACTGTTGGAACTGCGCAAGGTCATGGCAAGAAAAGCGGCATTTGAATTTGAGAAGTTGGCCTTTGTGGGCTATACCCAAAATGAACGGCCTGCCCTGTATCTGGAGGACAATCAACGGCCGCTGGTATTGGCCGGAAGCACCAAAATCCAGGGAACTGCCTATTTGCCCGAACGCGGTGTTAAGATGGGAAATGTGTATGGCAACGGGTATTATGCTTCCCAATTGATATTTGGTGAGGAAAAGCGGAGTACAAACCAACTGCCGCAATTTTCCCAGGACGTAAAACGAAAAATTGAAGAACTTACGGGAACTACTTTTTCCCGGAAAGGAGAGCCTGTTCGATTACAACGGGAGATGGTCCTTAAAAATAGTTTTAAGGAACGAACAAAATGGATTCAAGGGGATGTTCTCGAATTGGATAATGTGACCCTACTAGGGAATATCATCGTTCGTGCATCCAGAAAAATACGTGTTAGGAACTCTTCAAGATTGAGTGACGTTCTGCTGTTGGCCCCATCCATCGAGATTGAAAATTGGACCAAAGGAAATTTTCAGGCCATAGCCACCAAAACCATTAGGGTTGGAAAAGGGGCAGAATTGGCGTATCCATCCGTTTTGGCCGTAAAAGCAAGAACTCAGGACAGTATATTGCACGAATCCCTTGAACCGAATATTTCCTTGGATACCTATGCGAACGTACGTGGTATGGTACTTTATAAAGATGAAAGAGGGCCAGAAAGATTCAAACCCCATATTAAAATTAGGGAATTTGCGAAAGTGCATGGGGAAGTCTACTGTACCCAAAATGTTGAACTTAGAGGCAGTGTTTATGGTAGTTTGACCACATCAGGGTTTGTGGCCCTGGAAAATGGCAACATATATCAGAACCATATCTATAATGGGCATATCAACGGAGGAATGTTACCTGTGGAATATGCCGGGGTATCCTATAATGCAAAAGGACCAAACCAAGTGGCAAAATGGGCATACTGAACAAGAGGGCAAAAGCATCCACGTTGATGGAAACCTTAGTGGCAACGGTATTGATCGTAGTGGTTTTTATGGTGGCTAGTCTGGTCCTGAATTCCTTGTTTGCCAATAGTATTGCCCAGAACGATCAAGAGGTACAACAGGAACTACTGGAGTTGCAGTACCGTTATGAAAACAACAAATTGGAATTGCCCTACTATGGCGAAATCGGGGCTTGGCAACTGGAGGTCTCTGCATTGAAGTGGAAGAATGGGGATAAAATGATTTTTAGGGCAGTCCATAAGGTAAGTCAGAAGGAATTGGAAGTACAATTGGATGATACAACGCATTAAAAAGGTACGGGCATTTACCATTAACGAAATGTTGGTTGTTTTACTACTGACCACTATTGTTGTAGGTATAGGTTTTGCCGTACTGCAATTGATTCAACGGCAGATGGGCGGTATTCATCGCAATTACGGGCACAATACGGAATTGAACCTGTTGCGACAGAGCCTTTGGATTGATTTTAATCAATCTGATGGTGTTTGGTACGATTCCAAGTCAGGCCAACTCTTTTTTGCAAACGAAATAAAGGAAGTCACCTATCACATCCATAAGGATAAGGTGATTAAGGAAACTGACACCTTTGGGATTCCATTTAGGGAACACCATTTTTTCTTCAAAGGAGAGGTACAAAAAGAAGGAGAAATTGATGCGCTGGATTTTATCGGCCCTAAGGGAGATGGCTCACAGCGTTTGTTCGTGTTCAAAACAAATGCGGCGACAAGCGCAGTAAACAAGTAACATGGGATTTAAGTTTGAACCGTCCACGGCATCTTCAATTGAAAGCGCCCACTCCCAGTCAGGACTGGAGTCTTTTTTAAAAAAGGAAATCACGCTTTTTGGACGTTTTTTCAATGTCAAAAAGAAAGAGGACTTTTATGTGGAATTGGCGGTACTGCTAAAAGCGGGAGTGCACCTGCGGGAATCCCTTGAGATTTTGGTGCAAAATCAGAAAAAGGAAAGACTCAAGACCTTTCTTGAAGGTATGCTGAACGATTTAGATCGTGGGGAAAGCTTGTCAGAAGTACTGAAATCAAGAAAGGAGTTCACGGAATATGAGTATTATTCCCTACAAATTGGTGAGGAGAGTGGCAACCTATCAAAAATTGTGGAGGAACTGGGGCAGTTCTTTGCACGGAAGAACGAACAGCGAAGAAACCTAATGAATGCCCTGACCTACCCCATCATTATTCTATGTACCGCCATTTTGGTGGTCGTCTTTATGTTGCGAATGGTGGTGCCCATGTTCGAGGATATTTTTAAACAAAATGGGGTGGAACTCCCACCCATCACCCAATGGATCATCTCGGCATCCAACTTTTTGAAGGATTATGGTTGGTGGCTCGTCATTTCCATACTAGCACTATTTGTAGCACGACGGTTTGTATTCAATGGCGAAGTCCTACAACGAAAAAAGCATGAGCTTCTTTTGCGATTGCCGTTTTTGGGCAGTTTTATCAAAACCGTATACTTGGCGCAGTTTACACAAGCTGTAGCTTTATTGACCTCTTCAAAAGTACCCTTATTGAACAGTATACAAATGGTGAAACGAATGATTTCATTTTATCCACTACAAGATGCTTTGGCTGATATGGAGCAAAAAATCATGAAAGGTACAAGCCTTCATGAAAGCATAAGGGGCAATCGCGTTTTTGACAACAAAATGTCATCATTGATCAAGGTGGCCGAAGAAACCAACCAAACCGAATACATTTTTGAAAAGCTCAACCAGCAGTACAATTTGGAGGTTCAACAAAAATCCAAATTGCTTTCCACACTTATGGAACCTTTTATTATCGTGGTAGTTGGCCTTTTTGTTGGGGTCATTTTAGTGGCCATGTACCTGCCGATGTTCAAACTAAGTAGTGTTTTGGGGTAGTAAAAAAGCCCCTAAGAAAGGGGCTTTCGTAGCGAGAGGGGGACTTGAACCCCCGACCTCAGGGTTATGAATCCTGCGCTCTAACCGCCTGAGCTACCTCGCCATGTGGTTTAAGCGGCTGCAAATATACTGGTTAATTTTTGCTACTTCAAAAATCCCCATTATTTTATTAATTGTAATTTATTTTTTTATATTACCATTGTTTAAGAACAACATATAAATAGCCCACCGAATGTGTGATAAGAACAAGTTTGAAATAGAGTTCGTGATTCAATCGTCGCCCCAATTGCTCTACAATTACATTTCCACTCCTTCTGGATTATCTGAATGGTTTGCCGATAATGTAAATTCCCGGGGTGAGATTTTCACCTTCATTTGGGATGGAGCCGAGGAGGATGCCAAACTGCTCAAGCGTAAAAGCGATGAATTCGTTCGGTTTACTTGGGTAGATAATGATGATGATTCCTGTTATTTTGAAATGCGTATCATTGTTGATGAAATTACCAAGGACGTTTCCTTATTTATTTCCGACTTTTCCGATGAAGACGAAATGGATGAGGCAAAAATGCTCTGGCAAAATCAAATTGCCGACCTCAAACAAGTTTTGGGCTCCAAATAACGACATGACTTATCTTTGCGCTCCTGAAAAGGTAACTGTTTATGGTCAATTTTAACGGAACGCTCCTAAATACAAACGAGAAATTGCTCCATCACTCCAATCGAGGATTTCGTCTGGGTGATGTACTGTTTGAGGAAATCCGGGTGCTCAACGGTAAAATCTTGTTTTGGGAAGAGCACTATTTTCGGCTAATGGCCAGCATGCGGGTATTGCGAATGGATATTCCGATGGAATTTACCATGGAACATTTGGAAAAAGAAATTCTTGTAACCTTGAACAGGAACAATTTGATAGCGAGCACCACCCTTGTCACACTGTCGATTTTTAGAAGTAGTGGGAATACCGTCACTACACCTACGGACAACGTCTCCTATATCATTGAAGCGGAAAGGCTGACCAGTCCTTTTTATACCATGGATTCAGGACCTTATGAAGTGGAGTTGTTCAAAGATTACTTTTTGGGTAGGGACATGCTTTCCAAATTGGATACAAACAATAAAATAGTTGAAGTCATCGCCGATGTTTTTGCCCATGAAAATAGATATACGGACTGTATTTTGTTAAATGACCTTAAGCAGGTGGTGCGTACCATAAGTGGGTCACTTTTTTTGGTAAAAGATGACAACATAAAAACACCTTCAACCACAAATGGCGCAAAAAATACCGTATTGCGAAAGAAGCTTCTTGAACTTATAAGTTCCTTGGAAGATTACGCTATGGAAGAAGCACCGATCTCACCATTTGAGCTCCAAAAAGCAGATGAATTATTTATCCTTAGCATTTCAAAAGGAATACAACCTGTCACAAGGTATCGAAAAAAGGCATACGAAAGTAAGGTCTCTATGAATTTGTTGGGGAAGTTAAACGCCCATATTAGATTGGCTAATTTAAAATAGGATTCTCCGGTGAATTGGACCAAATCAAATAATCCCCGCCCAATTCAATCATTTTTTCCTTCCAAAAAGCGGTAGTTGATTTTTGAATAATATCACTTTGATATTCATTTCGTACCACTACCCATGATTTTGAGTTAAGTTCTTGGTCCAATTGTAAAGAAGCCCATCCAGAATACCCTAAAAAGAAACGTATATCGTTTTCCGTAATGGTATTGCAGTTGATCAGTTCTACGATTTTGTCAAAGTCGCCCCCCCAGTAAATACCATCGGAAATTTCAATACTATCCGCTATCAAATGGGGCACTTTATGGATGAAATATAGATTGTCCTGTTCAACGGGCCCACCGTTAAAAACCTTTAATGGAACCTTAATTTCAGAGACCAGGTCACATATATCGTATTGCAGCGGTTTGTTCAGGATAAAACCGACCGCTCCCTCATCATTGTGTTCGGCCAATAGCACCACAGATCTGTTAAAAGACACATCACCGGTAAGGGCGGGTTCTGCAATTAATAATTTCCCCTTTTTTGGTTTCAGTTCCAACTGGTCTTTCTTGAGTTTCAATTAAATGTAATGTTTTAAATGATAACTTCAAAAGTTACCAAAAACAAAAAGCACCTCGCGGACACGAGGTGCTTTGCACTGTAAGAAGCCTATTTTTTAGTTAACGGCATCGCTCAAATCTGAACCAGCCTTAAACTTTACAACATTTTTTGCAGCAATCTTGATAGTTTGACCAGTCTGTGGGTTTCTTCCCTCCCTAGCATTTCTTTTAGAGACTGACCATGATCCAAAACCTACCAAGGAAACCCTGTTTCCTTTTTTTAGCGATCCTTCAACATTGCCCAAGAAAGATTCCAATGCTTTTTTTGCAGCTGCTTTAGTGATGCCAGCATCAGCTGCCATTGCATCGATTAATTCTGTTTTGTTCATAATGGAATTAAATTAATTGTTGTTAATATAAGTATAATGCTGGACAAATTTATACGGACTTGCGGCCGAACCAAGTAAAATCAAGGGAAATCAGAGTTTTTGTTGATAACTTGGAATGTTTGTTGATAAAAGCGACCAAATTTTAACTTTTCACCTAAGCCCAATAATGATGCGGGTTACAGGACATGGGTGTCTTCTTCCAGTTTTAATCCGTTCAGCAGCTCTTTTGTGGTCATTTTTCGTTTTCCAGGAAACTGAACCACGTGGAGTTTTATAAAACCGTCACGTACCGCGATCTTTAAATCCATTTTTGAATTTTGAACGGTTCCAATATTTAGTAGGTGGGCCGCTCGTTCAAATTCCACCTCAAATATTTTAATGGTCATTTCTTCATGACCATTTTTTAACGTTGCCCACGCCGTAGGGTAGGGCGATAGACCCCTAACGAAATTAAAAATTGAATTACCTGATAGGGACCAATCTATCTTACCATCCTGCTTAAAAATTTTTGGAGCGGTTCTTATATCTGCTTCAGTGTTTTGCTTCTTGGTGGTTACGGTGCCGTTTTCAATTTGTGCCACCGTCTCTAAAATAAGTTCCGCTCCAAGATCCATAAGTTTATCATGAAGGGTACCTGCGTTGTCTCCGAGATGGATTTTCGCTTGCTTTTGCAAAATAATTGCCCCAGTATCTATCTTTTCGTCAATAAAAAAAGTGGTCACACCGGTTATCTTTTCCCCATTGATGATGGCCCAATTAATGGGCGCTGCACCGCGATACTGGGGGAGCAGGGAAGCATGTAAATTAAACGTACCAAATTTAGGGATTTGCCATACCACTTTGGGCAACATCCTAAAAGCTACTATGACCTGAAGGTTGGGTTCCAATGCACTCAGTTCCTCCAAAAAGGATGCACTCTTCAAATTTGTGGGTTGCAGTAGGTTCAGGTCATTTTCAACAGCGTACTTCTTTACTGCGGACTCGTGAATTTTTCTCCCCCGGCCGGCGGGTTTGTCAGGAGCGGTAATGACCCCAACCACATTGTACCCAGATACTACCAAACTCTTAAGTCCTGCAACTGCGAACTCTGGAGTACCCATGAAAACAATGCGTAAGTCTTTTTTCATATTATTTGATATCGTAGGTGTTATCAGTATTTAGTTTTAGTTCCCCATCTTCAAGAAGGCCCCTTAGGGATTCAAGAACATACCTTTCATCGTGGTGGATAAGACCTACCAGTTCCCTGGATGTTTTGGGTCCTGATGAAATCATATCGATAATAACTTCCTTTATAGCGCCTTTCCCATTATAATTGGCCTTCTTTCCTTGACATACATCACATTTCCCGCAAGGTAGGGCATCTTTTTCTCCAAAGTATTTCAGTAACGCAACCGCCCTGCATGACTTGGTATTATTCGCGTAATCCAACATGGACTGTAGTTTCTCCTTTTTTGTCCTATTGAGCTGATCAATAGTGGGAACCACTGGATTTATGGTTTTCTCATCTTCTCTGGGTTTAAGAAACGTTATGGTCAGGTCATGCTGGGTACTTTTATAAACTGCTAACCCATCTTTTTCCAATTTTTTTAACGTCTCATGAATAAATGGTTGGGTTTTATTTGTTTTTTTGGAAAGAAGGGAAAGATTGATTTTGGTTTCAAAGTCAAATAAACCGCCATAGGTACGTAGGAGTACCTGAACAATATGTCCCATTTCAGCGTTTTGCCCCATCCATTTAAATAGCCCTTCTTTTCGACAAATCAATTGAATGGTTTCCATTTCCTTGGACGTTTCAATTAGGGAAATGACTCCATTTTGGTCCAGAAGCTTTAAGGTAGAATAGGTTTTTCCGGGGTGTAGTCCATAACGCGCACAAAAGGTGTCTAGGTTGAAATGATAGTTTTCATCTGTCCCTTCGTTATAGGCTATTTGAAAAAATGTGTTTAGCTTCTTGTACAGTTCTTTAGTGAAGGAGATGTCTGGAAGGACATCCAAAAATTGTTTTTTCGAACGCGCGATATCATTTTGGTTGATGATAAGAATGGCCTTGGCAGGTTCCCCGTTTCTTCCTGCCCTTCCTGCCTCTTGGAAATAGTTCTCAATGCTGTTCGGCACTTGATAATGAACCACGGTTTCCACATCCGCTTTATCCACGCCCATACCAAACGCATTGGTTGCCACCATAATTTTTACCTTATCATCTAGCCATGCCCTAAGCCTCTCTTTTTTTTCGAAGTTGGTCAATCCTCCATGAAAGTGCGTGGAAACTGTTTTGTTCTGATTCAAATACCTGGAAAGGAGTACCGTATCTTTTCTTGACCGAACATAAATTATCGCACTTTTTTTGTTGTTTTCAAGCGCCTTTCTGACACCATAATTTTTGTCCTGTCTATTTTCAACACGAAACACTATGTTTTTTCTTTCAAATGAATCCCGATATCTTCTGGCATTTGGAATATTAAGGCTCATTAGGATGTCTTCGGCCACTTTTCCGGTCGCTGTAGCCGTTAAAGCGATTGTGGGAATAGTGGGATGTAGTTCTTTTAGTAGCGAACATTGTCGGTAAGTGGGTCTAAAATCATGTCCCCATTCAGAAATACAATGCGCCTCATCAATGGCAATAAGGCCTACCGGCATTTGTTGAATGCGCTCCTTGACCAAAGGTTGTTGCAATCGTTCCGGGGAGAGGTAGACAAATTTATAATTTCCATAAATGCAATTGTCCAACAGTATATCCAAATGATATGGGGAGATTCCTCCCGTGAGCGCGATAGCTTTTATTCCTTTTTGCCTTAAAGCTTCTACTTGGTCTTGGATCAAAGCGACCAAAGGGGAAACCACTATACAAATCCCTTGATTGATTAAAGCGGGGACCTGGAAGCAAATGGATTTTCCCCCACCTGTAGGCATAAGGGCCAAAACATCATAACCGTCCAAAAGGGAGGCAATGATTTTTTTTTGGGAACCCCTAAAATGGTCAAAACCCCAGTATTTTTTCAAAATGTCTTCTGGAAATTCGTCCATCAACCCATGTTTTCCAATACGAATGAAATCCTTTCCGCTATCGGTGCCTTTGGTACCTGGATGGTATGATACCCCAGACCTTTGTAAGTGGCAGACAGGTGTTTGTGAAGTTCCTGTGCTTCTTCAAAACTTTCCAGGCGCTCGTTGTCCGAAACGTATATGGATTTCCATGGCGGAAGAATAAAGATATGGTCGTATCGACAATCCCGGCTTATGGTTTTAAATGAAATAGGATATTCTTGCCCAAAAAAATCCATATAGGCCAAAACATCTGGAATTCCCCGATCAAAAAAACACATCGGTTCTTTGATGTTTTGGGAATGATCATAGTGTTGTTTTCTTCCAAATAAGAGTTGCTGGTTAAATTCCATAGGGTCTTTTACAAAAACAAGTGGATTGGAAACCTGTTTTTGGGTAGTTTTAACTTTCTTGGCCTCAGCGGTCATATCCCTGATAATTTCGTGATAACAGGGATACCCAAGGTTTTCCAGTCCCTTGATGACCACAGTTTTTCCAGTACCGGGAGCGCCGGTGATAACTATTCTTTTTGGAGGCACATGCAAATTTAAACTTTGAGGGCGAATACTAAATTATGCCCTACCCGCTATCTTTGTAAAAAGTAACTTATGGAAAAGACGGATTCCGAAGGGTTTTATGAGCGTTTAAGGGAACAACTATGGGAGAACACCCAATGGCCTTCCAACTACTTATACAAGTTCATCGTCCCCACAGACCAGGATAAAATAAAGGCCATCTATGATATTTTTGATACCAAAGGTGCCGTAATTGAGTCTAAAAAGTCTAAAAAGGGTACCTATACCAGTGTTTCCATAATGGTACACCTTAAAAACCCGGATGAAGTAATAAAAAAGTACAAAGAAGTCTCGGTAATTGAAGGAATCATTTCCCTATGAGCTTCACAAGAAATAGAATTTTATTATTTTGCACCCTAATTGCTTCCTAAAAATTTCAACTTGAATTTAGTAGACAACCTAGAATACAACACAGAACGCCCACCGTTGCACATTCCAGAATACGGCAGGCACTTTCAAAAAATGGTAGACCATGCCGTTTCCATCGAGGATAGGGAAGAGCGAAACAAAGTCGCCAAATCCATTATCAGTGTCATGGGCAATTTACAGCCGCACTTGCGGGATGTGCCTGATTTTCAACATAAACTATGGGATCAGTTATTCATTATGTCCGATTTTAAATTGGATGTTGACTCTCCTTTCCCAATTACTTCAAAAGAGGTCCTGCAGCAACGCCCCGAGCCCTTGGAATATCCCCAGAACTATCCTAAATACAGGTTTTATGGAAACAACATTAAGAGAATGATAGATGTTGCCATCAAATGGGAAAAAGGGGATATGCGTGACGGCTTGGAATATGCCATTGCCAACCATATGAAAAAGTGCTATCTCAATTGGAATAAGGATTCCGTCGAAGATGCTGTCATATTCGATCATCTAAAAGAGTTAAGTGATGGCCAAATCGACCTTGCTCCAGATGGCGAAAGTCTTACCGATAGCGGGCAATTTTTGAAGAATAAAAATTACAAGTCCAATAGAAGCGGGGGAAAGAAGAACCAAAAAGGACACAGAAACAAAAAACGATATTAACTTTTTTGTTCGAAAGCCATTGACTTTTTGAATTCAACAGCCATACGACCAATAGCATAAAGGATGGAAGCGGCGGAAATGGATAATTTTGGCCGATAGGTAAAAGTGTAAACAAGTTCTTCAATGGGTACATTTAAAATAGAAGGGGGAAAACAACTACAAGGTGAAATTACCCCCCAAGGTGCAAAAAATGAGGCACTGCAAATTTTATGTGCGGTATTGCTTACACCAGAAAAGGTGACCGTCCACAATATCCCGGATATTGTAGATGTAAATAAGCTCATTTTTTTACTGGAAGACCTTGGCGTTAAAATACAGAAAAGGGGGAAAGGTTCGTATACATTTAAAGCCGATGATGTTAACTTAGACTTCCTACAATCCAATCAATTCAAGCAGGACGGGAGGGGTTTGCGGGGCTCGATAATGCTGGTAGGACCTTTGTTGGGGAGGTTTGGAAAAGGATATATCCCCAAACCTGGTGGTGATAAAATAGGTAGGCGTCGATTGGATACCCATTTTGAAGGCTTTATAAAACTGGGTGCCAAATTTAGATACAATAGGGAAGAGTATTTTTACGGTGTTGAGGCGAAAAAGCTGAAAGGCACCTATATGTTGCTGGACGAAGCTTCCGTTACGGGAACCGCCAATATCATTATGGCGGCCGTTCTTGCTGAAGGAATTACGACCATATACAATGCTGCCTGTGAACCCTATCTACAACAGCTTTGTAAGATGTTGGTTCGAATGGGGGCCAAGATTTCGGGCATAGGATCCAATCTATTGACCATTCAGGGGGTGGATGCATTGGGAGGTACAGAACATACCATGCTACCTGATATGATAGAGATTGGGAGTTGGATCGGTCTTGCTGCCATGACCCGAAGTGAACTGACGATTAAAGATGTAAGCTGGGAGAATCTAGGGCAAATTCCTGGGGCTTTTAGGCGCCTGGGGATTCAAATGGAACTGATCGGAGATGATATTCACATACCCAAGCACGATAAGGGCTATGAAATCCAAAACTTTATAGATGGCTCCATTATGACCATTGCAGATGCGCCATGGCCCGGTCTTACACCAGATTTATTGAGTATACTTTTAGTGGTTGCAACACAGGCCAGGGGAGAAGTGATCATCCATCAGAAAATGTTTGAAAGTAGGCTTTTCTTTGTGGACAAATTGTTGGATATGGGAGCAAAAATTATTTTGTGCGATCCCCATAGGGCCACTGTAATCGGTCATGATTTCAAGTCTACCCTAAAGTCGACCACCATGACCTCACCCGATATTAGGGCAGGGGTGTCCCTATTAATTGCCGCTTTATCTGCAAAAGGCGCTTCAACCATTCATAATATAGAACAGATTGACCGGGGTTACGAAAACATTGACGATAGGTTACGGGCCATAGGTGCCGATATTGTTAGATTGTAAAGTACTGTACTACGGAAATAACAAATATTAAACTCCACAATCCGGTTCTCACCCAATTTTGTTTGACCAAAGCCTTTGTGCCGTCCTGAATTTCTTCAGTTTTATCCATTTTGTTGTGTAGTGGAACAAAAAAAACAAAGGTGACCAACCATGTAGCTAGTATAAAGATCAACTTAAAAACAGGGAGTACATCAAAAGAAGTTGCCTGTATTGTTCCCAAAACCAATTGCCCCAACATTAATGGGAGCACGACATAGGTGACTCGTTTGGTATACCTGGAATGCCAAATCTTAAACTCGGTAGGACGATAATGTTGAAAACTAGGATAGATAACGAGTTGTACCAACCAGATAAGTACAAAACAACCGGTATCAAATAGTAATGCCAGCCCAGTCAAAACTTAGCTTACGAACAATACATCCTTAACCGAACCAAAGAACTTTAATACGGCTCGACTATTTTTATTGAAGGCGTCCGATTGTTGCAAAAAGGAATCAATTTGACCTAATTTCAAGTTTGCGGAAAGTCCATTCTGCCCATAATCATGAAAGGCCATGCTCCAGTCATCAAAAACACGATTTGGGGTGAAATCGCTTTCAATCATTTGGATATCGCGGTGTCTTTCGTCCAATGAAATTTTTTGGAATAGGTTGAGTACCTCCCTTTCTTCTCCTTCCAGAAGCTGAAGAAATTGGTGATTATGGAAGAGCAGGCATCCTGTGATGCCATGTTCGGCATTATAATCCTTGGCTTTACTTAACATACCATAAATCTGGGGTATGGTGAAGGATTCATCCGCAACCGAACGGTAAACAAGCGAATGCATAAAAATCAATATAAAAATTCGAATTAAATATAATCCAATTTTGTTTAGGTCTTAAAATTATGGCAAAAGAATTTTATTTTAACACATTACCCGTAAATCCCAGCAAAATATATCGTCTTAAGGTTAATGGGTAAAAGTTAAATGCGAATTATAGATAGTAAAACTATTAAACAAAATGTACACGTATTTACTTGCCCATTACGTCTTTCGAATGGCCCAGACCCACAACAATACTATGGGATGAATAACCAAAAGTCGAACCCAAGCCACCCAAAGGGGCGTACATAAGCCATCTTCAACGCAAGCTCCAAGTTGAATAAAGTGGACATGTGAAGGGATGAAGACCACAAGAAGCAATAGGATACCATATACTCCCACCCTTTTTAACGTCTTGTTCAATAGGAATAACGACAAGATGACCTCTAAAGCTCCAGAAACCACATTGATTATCTGGGGAAAGGGGAAGTAATCCGGTATTAAGGGGAGGTAAAATTGGGGGTGTATAAAATGGTTAAGGCCAGCAAAAAGCATAAATAGAACCAAAGCATACCTGAGAAATTCACGAAGTCTTTTGGTGCGCATCACATTCAAAGTTGCCATTTCGTTTGTTGGTGTACTTTTTTTAGGATAAGAAAGAAGGGAATCCACCATATAAAATCGTTGGTGATCAAGGTGTAGATGAATTCAAAGGGTACCTTACCTTGCCAATAATTAAAAAAGAAACCCAAAGGACCCAAAATCTTCCCCAAAAACCCCACGGCAACGATGGGCCAATGTTTGATTGGGTTATGGGAGGCCCACCAATATCCCAGTCCATAAACCCCAATGACCATACCCATTCCTTGCCAAACCATGGGATGGTTTAAGGGTTCCATTCCTACCAATTTAAAGAAATGATTTGGGTATATCACCACCCAAGCGCCCCAAAGGATATTATAAATAGCGGCTAGTTTTAAAGTAAGCTGCATGCAGTAAAGAAGTATTAGTCGTTTTGAATGAACGTTATGGCACTTGCTATAATTTCGTCATCATTAACTGTTACGTCGGGTTGAATTTTTCCTCCAAACGTATTTTTTTGTCTGTCCGCTAAGACTACCTCAGTTAAAGCAAAGGTTGAGTTGTCACTTAAAAGATATGTATTGTTCCCAGAGCTTAAGCCACAGGTAGGAGTCCCAAATGATGTTGTATTATCCCTATTAATAAATGAAATGGCGATAGCCTCTCCCGAACTTGCGGTGGCTACATTAAGTAAAACGGCCACTTTCGGATTTTGATTGAACAGAGTGTACGAATTTTGAACCTGGACTCTCGCCACCTGTCCGGAAAATGACGTTCCTTGCGAATAGCTCCAAGAACTTTCATCTCCATTGGGTCCAATAAAATAACCAGCAATGCCCTCACCCAAAATAGGGCCAATACCTGCAAGCATGGGAAACATATTACCACCGGTATTTGGACGCAGATCTACAATCCAACCGAGAAGTTCTGGCGCGTCTTTTTCCCTAATGATATTTTGTAGGTTTTCTGCAAAAGCCGTTGTTTCTTCGTCCCCTGTCCTACCGTTAAATCCCAGAACAAATATATACCCAATATTGTCTGGAATACTTTCTATACCTGGAGGAGGGGTAGGTGCTGGACATACCGCCGTGGAAGCAGAGATAAATTCTCCATTCTCCCTTTGGATAAAGCTGTGATTGTCACCCAGCAAGGCCAATGCGCGTAAGATGGCCCCTGAACTGTAGACTTCGCCTATGGTTTGGGAAGTGCCGGCAAGTTCAAATACCTCATTTCTAAATGAGGACCAATCAATGATATTGCGATTCAAAGAATTGGTCTCCATAATATCCAGCACTTCATTTAAATAATTTTCGGCGACAACGGAAATGGTTAATTCCTCTTGATTGGAACCGGAATTATCCTCGCTACAGGAAAGGCATAGGACTAGAAGCAAAGTAGTGAAGCAATATCTTTTCATAGCATTTACTTTTACTACTAAAAGTTACGGTTTTTCCTCAAGATTGCCATTAGGATATCTAGCAAATCGCCCTCTTTCCTTGTTGTGGACATTATTGGGATGTGGCCATGGCCAGCCCCCAAATTGGGGCAATCGATTTTCTTCAAATGCCTGACGAAGTTCCGCTTGGGTATTCATCACAAAGGGGCCTTGTTGGGCTATTGGTTCCGAAATTGGTTTTCCTTGCAAGAGCAATAGTTTGGCTTCTTGAGAACCAGTTTTTATAATGGCCTCTTGTTTTGGGTCCAATGCTATTCCATAATTGGAATGAATCGTGTCATCACCAATAAAAATGGAATCCCCTTCATAGAAATACAGTGTTCTGTTTACCCCAAAGGCGGCATTAGGGAATTGAAGCTCACCATTCGGATTCAAACGAATATGCCATATGGCGCCTTCATTTTGTGGATTTAGGGTCCAAGAATTTGGCATGGGATAGGGGCTTGTTTACCCTGACCAAAACACCCAGCTGTTCCGAGGGAATCGGAGTGATTGTAAAATCCTTTGTTAATGATGATCGTTTCAAATCCACGATGGATCTGCCAAGGAAATCCCAGAGGAAACGTAGGGAAAATGAATAGTCCCATTATTCTTCGTGATAGGACACGAAAGCAAACCTTTTACTGTCCGGAGACCAAGACGGAACATTAATGGTTCCCTGGCCACCAGTAAATTCAAATAGCTTCGATATCTCTTCGGTTTTTATGTCATACAATCGGAGCGCCACGGGTTTCATGGGTGGATGTTTTGAACCCTGATCTTGCAAATACGAAATGAAGACCAGGTATTTCCCATTTGGTGAGGGATGCGGAAACCAGTTGGAATATGAATCGTTCGTCAATTGTTCTTTATTGGTTCCATCTTTATCCATTCGCCATAGCTCCATTTTTCCAGAGGCCATGGAATTGTAATAAATAAATTGGCCATCAGGGGAATACTCAGGACCATCATCGAGTCCCTTTTCAAAAGTCAATTGCGCTTCATTACTTCCTTCACTGGAAATTCTGAAAATATTGTAATCACCGTTTCGTTCGGCCGTGTATACCAGGAACTTTCCATCAGGTGACCAACCATGCCAGTAGGATGGGTATTTTGAAGTGATTAAGGTTGGATTTTCACTGCCCTCGATGGGTAACACATAAATTCTGGAAGTTGCTGAGGTGATACCATCAACAAGGTCATTGTTACTGATGGCAAGCCATTTGCCATCAAAAGAAATACCATGGTCATTGTTACAGCTTTGAAGGGGGCCGGTCTTAATTACGGTTTTGGTGCTATCCTTTAGGCCCACTTTATACAATTTCCCCTTTTGGTTGATAATCAGGTAACTCCCGTCCCTACTCCAGTTGGGAGCCTCAAAATGGGCATGCTCTCGAACTATGGTATCCCTTTTGCCATTGGTGAGGTCATAAATTTCCAACGTAGAGATGATTTGTTTTTCCTGTGCCTGTGTCATCTTAAAAAATAATAGTACTAGGATAAAAACCAAAAGGCATCCCTTTTTCATTGCAATCGTTTTTGAGTACCCGCCTTACAAATTACCAAAAATAGGTCTAACCGACTGCTTGTTTATAGACTTTAAGGCAACGCTCCCTAGCGAACCTATGGTCAACCATTGGAGTGGGGTAGGTGAGTTCCTGTAAATCGCGCACCCAGGTGTTAATGTACTCTTTTTGTTTATCAAACTTTTCAATCTGGGTGATGGGATTGAAAATACGGAAATAGGGTGCGGCATCAACCCCACTTCCTGCTGCCCATTGCCAGTTACCAACATTACTGGCCAGTTCAAAGTCCAATAGTTTTTCGGCAAAATAGGCCTCGCCCCAGCGCCAGTCAATCAACAAATGCTTACATAAAAAGCTTGCTACCAACATACGAACCCTATTGTGCATATAGCCTGTTTGGTTCAATTCCCGCATTCCGGCATCTACCAGGGCATATCCCGTTTCCCCCTTTTTCCATTTTTCAAAATCCCCTTCATCGTTTCGCCATTCAATGCGATCGTATTTCGGTTTAAAAGCTGTATTTATCGTATGGGGAAAGTGCCATAAAATTTGCATGAAGAATTCACGCCAAATAAGTTCACTCCAAAACACTTCGTTTTCTTCTTGGATGGCCCTTTTGACCATTTTTCGGATAGAAACCGTACCAAAACGCAGATGTGGACCTAGTCGGGATGTACCGTTCTTTTTGGCGGGAAAGTTTCTGGTGGCCTCATAGTTCTGGATTAAATCCCTAGTTACGGTGTAGCTAGGCACTCTCATTCTAGTTGCCTCAAAGCCAAGTTCATTTAAGGCCAGGTTTGGAAGATCATTATTTTTAATAAAGCCGGAAAAGGTAATTTGATAGTCAATTAAATCCGTTGAGGCATGAAATAGTTCTTTCCATTTTTTCCTGTAGGGCGTATAAACCACGTAAGGGTTTCCATCATCCTTAACCACTTCGTTCTTTTCAAATATGACTTGATCTTTGAAGGTTTTAAAACCAATACCCATGCTTTCCAGGAATTGCATTATCTCGTTATCCCGTTTTTGGGCATAGGGCTCATAGTCATGATTGGTAAAAACCTGTTTCACATCATATTGGGAAAGAAGCGCTGTAAATACTTTTTTTGGATGGTCATGAAAAATGGCGAGGGAACTCTGACCATCACGCTGCAATTTTAACCTTAGCTGTTGAAGTTGTTCATGGATGAAATTGACACGGGCGTCATCCCTAGGCAGTTTTTCCAATATTTCGGGATCGAAAATAAAGATGGGGTATACAGGGTTTCCACTTTGCAATGCCTGATATAACCCCACGTTATCATCCAAACGTAAGTCCCTACGAAACCAAAAAATTGATATACTGTCCATTACTTAAGTTAAGTAACGTTCAAAGTGGACATTCCTCCATCAACGCCTAGGATTTGACCTGTAACCCAAGAGCTGTTATCGCTTAAAAGAAAAACGGCCAAGTTGGCAATATCTTGGGCTTTACCGACTCGTTTTAATGGGTGTCTTTGTGACATCAGCTCCCGTTTTTTATCATTGTTCAATAATCTTCCGGCCAAAGGGGTATCCACCAGGGAAGGAGCTATACAGTTGGCCCTAATTTTTGGGGCATATTCCGCTGCCAATGATTTTGTAAAACCCTCAATAGCACCTTTTGCGGCAGCAATACTTGTGTGAAAAGGCATCCCGGTACCCACGGCTACCGTACTGAAGAATACCATACTTGCACCATCAGACATCCTTGGAAGTATCGTTTTGACGACGTTAACCAAAGAAAAGAAGTTCAGTTCCATTTCTTCACGGAAGACCTCCAACGATAACATTTTTAGGGGTTTGAGATTGATACTTCCGGGGCAATAGGTAAACCCGTGGATAATTTCAGGAAGTAGGGACTCATCCAAGGTTTCGGTAGTGGCATCAAAGGGAATATAATTGATATCCAGATCTTGGATATCGTCGTTTGTTCTGGAAGCCACATAGACCTCGAAATTCCTACTTAAGGTTTTGGCCATTTCAAATCCTATTCCGCGGGAACCCCCTATCAACAAAATATTTTTTTGCATTTTTTTAGTTTAAATAAAGTGTATTTGTATAATCCTCCAATTTTCCGAAAAGCTCCTCTAATTTTGCTTCACGGTATTGAAAGATCTGGTTCAACTGCTTTTTTACTAAAATGGGCTGTACCAGCTGACCAAGAAATCCAAAAGGAATCTTGTAATCGATGAGGTCCTCCATTTCAACGCCACCATCAATTTCTTTGATAAAATGTTTATGATGCCAAAGGGCATAGGGCCCAAAACGTTGCTCATCCACAAAGTATTGCCCCTCTTTAACATGGGTAATTTCCGTAACCCATTTGGTGGAAACCCCGGGAAATGGTTTTACCACATATTGTATGATCTGTCCTTGGAACATGGGCCTATCCGCTCCCGATAGAATTTGGAAGCCCATATGATTTGGTGTAATTTCTTTTAGGTTCTTGGGGTCTGAAAGAAAATCCCATGCCTCTTTTTTTGTTATGGGTAAAGCTTGTTTGGCATGAAGCTGATATAATTTCATTGAAAAATTTTCACAAAAATATCAGTTAAATTGTTTAAAGTAAAATTAAAAAAGTTAAACAATATTAAAGAAAAAATGCACTCATGGGAGATGTCATCGTCTTTTACCGTTATAGTTGGACAATTATCCTTAAAAATTGGAATGATGCTGGGGAGTTATAATTTTATAGGTAAATACCCGAAGTTGAACCGTTATTTATTCCTTTTGGTTGTATTGTGTTCCAAGATTGGAGTTTCCCAGTCCGATATTCGGTCATTGGGAGCGTTGCCCCAAGAGATTTTAGAAACTTCGGGACTTATCTTTTACAACGGCAGATTGATTACCCATAATGATTCCGGGAACGTTCCTGAATTGTATGAATTGGATGCAGGGACACTACAAATTACCAGGACCATAAGGGTTTTGAATGCCGAAAACATAGATTGGGAGGATATTTCACAGGATTCGGATTTCATTTACATTGGGGATATTGGAAACAATTTAGGTAATCGACAAAATTTGTCCATTCTAAAAATAGCAAAGGCCGAATTCGATAATTTCAATGAAGTAAATGCAGAGCGAATCAATTTTCTCTATGAAGATCAAACTGATTTTACCGCTAATCCAGATAGCGATTTTGATGCAGAAGCGCTATTTACTTTGGATGGTAACCTGATCGTACTGACAAAACAATGGCAGTCGGCGGGAACGGTAGCCTATAAAATTCCCAAAACACCAGGGACCTTTTTGGCAGAGTGGGTGGACACGTATCAGGTGGGTGGCTTGGTTACCGGGGCCACGTTTGATGAGGTATCTGGTACGCTATATCTCGTCGGATATTCCCAAATCTTGATTCCTTTTTTTGTTGAAATACCGGATGTCACCAATACTGCTGTTTTTTCTGGGGAGCCAGTGAAAACCGAACTTACTATTGGGCCTTCCCAAGTAGAAGCACTGACCCTTGCAAATGGTACTTTTTACGCCTCCTCTGAGGATTTTATGAATCCTCCATTGAACTCTCCCGCGCGCTTATTTACTTTTTCCCTGGATGAAAATGAAAATTCCGGTCCCGATATAAATGGGGAAATCCAGCCCATGGAAGAACTCGTAGTTTACAAAGCATCAAATAGCGTGGAACTAAATTACGAGTTGAATTCGAACAAGCCCATCTTTGGCATGGGGATATTTGATAGTCAGGGTCGAATGGTCCTGTATACCCCTTTGGAACGAATTACGCAAAACCCTGTGGACATTTCTATCCTAAGTCAGGGACTTTACCACCTTGCTTTTTTTTATGGCAACAAGGTCATTACCGCACCCTTTTTTAGGGAGTAAAAGGTTACTTCATTTAAGTATTCGTTAACAAATAGCCCATGTCGAATTGGCTAGTTTTGCTTCACTATCAATTTGAAAAAACACATATAATGAAAAAATTAGCTTTGTTGGCCTTTGTAGGGCTAACTACCCTAACAATTAATGCCCAACTGGTTACTCCGGCTCCTAGCCCAGCTTCTACTTTAAAACAGATGGTTGGTTTGACAGAGGTTACCGTTGAATATTCCAGACCTTCCATGCGTGGGCGTGCCATTTTTGGAGATTTGGTTCCCTATGGTAAGTTATGGAGAACCGGTGCGAACTTAAGAACCAAAGTTACCTTTGGTGATGACGTTATGATTGGTGATACCAGTCTGAAAGCAGGTTCTTATGCGCTATTGACCATTCCTAATGCCAATCAATGGGAGGTCATATTTTACACAGAGCATCAGGCCGGTGGGGCCCCTGCTGAATTGGATGAAAGTAAAGTTGCTGCACGCGTAATTTCCGAGGTTGTTAAAATGCCGATGGATGTGCAGTCTTTTACGATTACCATAGATGATATTACAACGGGTTCCGCAGTTTTAGGCATGCTATGGGAGAAAGACTACGTTGGTGTAAAATTTGAAGTGCCTACTGATAAGAAAGTTAGTGCCTCAATTGATAAGGTTATGAATGGCCCAGGCTTTGGCGATTATTATGCGGCTGCTACCTACTACCTCTCTGAGGGGAAGGATATTGCCAAGGCAAAGGAATGGATTGATAAAGCCATGTCAATGAACGATAAACCAAGATTTTGGCAATTGCGTCAGCAGTCCCTCATATATGCCGCTGCAGGAGACAAAACCGGTGCTATCAATCTTGCAAAAAAGTCTTTGGCGGATGCCGAAGCTTCTGGAAATGCCGACTATATTAAAATGAACAAGGATTCCCTTAAAGAGTGGGGAGCGTTGTAGCAGCTCTCTTGACTATTGAAAAACCCATACCCTGGCATAGCATGTCAGGGTTTTTTATGTTTTTATTGGGGGTTGTCCAAGTGTTCGGTCCAACATCTCCATGAGAAAGGCCAAAACAATGACCAGGGAACATCCAAAAGCATTTAGCCACAAATAGGACATCCAATCTTGGTACCATCCCAAAATAACAATTACCTGTGTGATGAGGGCCGCTATAAAAACAGCATTTCCTTTCACAAATTTGAAGAACAAAGCCAGTAAAAATACCCCTAGGACATTTCCGTAAAAGATGGAACCGATAATATTGACCAATTGAATTAAGTTATCAAAAAGGTTTGCAATGCATGCGATAATAATGGCAATGACCCCCCATACCAGTGTAAATCCCTTGGTTGCCCAAACATCGTCTTTCTGGGTAAAGTCCCCTTTTTTGTTCCTTTTATATAGGTCGAGAGCGGTAATGGTACCTAAAGCATTCAGTTCGGATGCCGTTGAGGACATTGCGGCAGATAGGATCACCGCCAATAAGAGTCCTATCAGTCCCTTAGGGAGGTTGTTCAAAATAAAATGGATAAAGACATAGTCCTTATCATTGGTTTCAACGTTATCATCTGCAGCTCCTATTAAGGTACGGGCTGCATCACGGTTGCCCAACTCCTCTTGGTTAACTTGGTAGAGATTAATTTTAGCCTGTTCAATGGCATTGTAATCCTTTAGTTTAAGGGCAGTAACAAAATCATTCTGTGCCATACGTTTTTCCTTTTCCAGATCTCTGTGGCCTGCTTCCAAAATGGCATAGTCCTCGGCGAATTTTGACGTTTTGATGGCCTCATTGGCTGCTGGATTAAAATGCAATGGAGAAGGGTTGTATTGATAAAAAACAAATACCATGACCCCGACCAAAAGAATGAAGAATTGCATTGGAATTTTAAATATACCATTGAAAATCAAACCTAATTGGCTCTCACGTATGTTCTTTCCGGATAAATAACGTTGTACTTGGCTTTGGTCCGTTCCAAAATAAGCCAGGGCCAAGAAAAACCCACCTGTAATGCCACTCCAAAAAGTATAGCGGTTTTTAGTATCGAATTCAAAGTTTAGGATTTCCAACTTATGATTGGCCCCTGCAATTTTAAGGGCCTCCCCAAATGAAATATCCGTAGGGAGACTACCCAGGATAAAGAAAAATGCAAAAAACATGCCCACCATAATGACG